>NZ_LSBQ01000034.1:0-7598 GCF_001577655.1 Idiomarina sp. T82-3
GTGCAGGCGTTGTATCTAAGATCATCGACTAATGTAACTTGCGCCTAAGGCGTAAGCGACAGAGAGTCCAAAACCCGGCTTCGGCCGGGTTTTTTTATGGTGAATTATTTTGCACTGCTGTAAGCCTTGCTTCCGTGATTTGACCTCGATTATTGACTTTTATCAGGTTTAACCTCAATATATCTGTCCAGTTTCAACGTAAATAAGTGCAGTGAAAAGAAGTTTTTTTCTACTCATAACCTGCTTTCTCGCAAGCGTTTCATTCGTAAAGGATGTAAGCGCGCAAACGCCTGTGTATGTTGCAGCGTACGATTATCCTCCCTATTTTTCTACTGGACTTGAAACTGACGTAACCCGCGAACTCATTCAGATTTTGAACGACTATCAAGATACCTACGACTTTCAACTTCAGGTGATTCCACCGAATGCTCGATATCAAGCATTATCAAAGGATGGGTGCTGTGATGTCATCTTTTTTGAGTCAGAGGAGTGGGGTTGGAAAGGCAAAGCGGTAGATGCAACGATTCCTATTATTCGCGGGCGCGAACGGTTTATCGCAAAGCGAATACCGGGTCGGACCCAAGCATTTTTTAGCTCTTTAGACGATAAAACCGTTGGTGCAGTTAAAGGTTATCATTATAATTTTGATGGTAACGAGCGAACCGCGGATGAATTAGGGAGTAGTTATCGCGCCTACCTTTCTCATTCGGCATTGACCAATCTACGCATGCTCATGGGTGGACGCATTGATATCATGCCGATTAATGATGAACTTTTATCAGCACTGCAAAACGCCGGGGACCAGTATGAAAAAGACTTACTTGTCTCTGACCAAATTTTTGATGACTACATGTTGAGCATGATAGTGGGTCACAACAAACGCCTTACCCGAGAGACTATGCAACAATTGGTGCGTGAACTCGCTCGCCAAGGTCATATTGATAAGTTGCTGCAACGCTTTAATCTGTCTCGCTTCCAAGTTTATCGTATTGGTCTGAGACGCTAGTAGACGCTCAATCCTAAACGATTAGCGAGTTCGCGCACCATGAACATGCCGCGTGCGCTGTTGCCAAATTCATTCAGTTTTGGGCTCCATGCTGAAATCACCCCAAAATCAGGCACTATCGCGACAATACCGCCACCGACACCACTTTTCGCAGGCACGCCAACGGTAAAAGCAAACTCACCACTTTGGTCATACATACCGCTCGTTGATAGCAGCGCATTGATGCGTTGAGCATCTCGCTTAGTAATGATTTCGCGCTGAGAGAATGGACATACACCGGCATTTGCGAGGAATGTAAACGAGCGCGCGAGGTTTTCACAGCTCATGCTAATCGCGCATTGCCAGAAATAATGATCAAGGACTTCATCTACATCGGACTCAATGTTGTCGAAGCTCTTCATTAAGTGAGCGGAAGCCGCGTTCCTATGACCATGTTCTTTTTCCGATGCATGTACTGATTCATCAGCATATATTCGGTCATTACCACACAGGCTTCGTACAAGGCTCATTACAGCGTTTTTACTGGTCGAGTAGTGGCTAACTAGCACATCGCTAATTAAAATCGCTCCTGCGTTGATCATGGGGTTTCGGGGAATACCCTTTTCCCATTCCAACTGAACAATCGAATTAAACGCCTGTCCTGAAGGCTCCATTTTGACTCGTTGCCACAAATCGTCACCCAAGCGATCCATCGCCATCATTAAGCCAAATATTTTGGAGATGGATTGGATCGAAAACAACGTGTCCGTGTCACCGACGTTGAACACCTCTCCATCCAATGTCGTCAGAGTCAGCGCACATTGCTCCGGCTCGACAGCAGCAAGCGCAGGAATGTAGTCGGCGACGTTGCCCGACTGGATCTGCATCGCTTGCTGATGGATTTCCTTCAATAACCGGTTGAGATCATCGGGGGCTTTTATTTGCTGGCCACCACTTACCAAATCACGCGTCAATGGGATGCTCCGGATGTTGTAGCTCGACTAGGCGTTGCCTTAGCTCGTCACTTAAGGTAACCGAACGTTGTTGCTCAAAATCGAAATAAACGAGTACGGTTTTGCCCTTGGCGCAGAGCTCACCTTTTTGCCAGATTTCGGTACCAATATCAAAGGAACTGCCGCCAAGACGTTGAACAAAAGTCTTCACAGTCACATTCGAGCCAAAGAAAATGGGTCGTGCGAAATCAACTTCAAGACGAGCAACGATCAAACTTTTTGTTTTTGGCGACATTTCACCAAAGAACTCAAATATAGGTAACCGGCCGGTCTCAATCCACATAGGCACAACGGTGTTGTTTACATGACCTAAGGCATCGGTTTCATAAAAACGAACTTTAAACTGCTCTTCTAACATCCTGTCTTCCTATGACGATTTAAGCATGGGTTTAAGAAAGCGAGCGGTGTGAGACCGCGTCTCATTAACGATTTTTTCAGGAGCGCCCTCGGTGAGGATCTCACCACCGCCCGAGCCACCTTCGGGACCTAAGTCAACAATCCAGTCAGCGGTTTTAATCACATCTAAGTTGTGCTCGATAACGACCACGGTATTCCCATGGTCACGCAGACGATGAATCACCGCCAGTAATTGCTTGATATCATGGAAGTGAAGTCCTGTAGTGGGCTCATCCAGAATATAAAGCGTACGCCCAGTATCTCGCTTCGATAATTCTCGCGACAACTTCACACGCTGCGCTTCACCACCTGACAACGTCGTTGCCGATTGACCAAGCCGTACATAAGACAAACCTACATCCATTAAGGTCTGAAGTTTGCGTGCAATCGCGGGAATCGGATCAAAGAACGCGCGCGCCTCTTCAATGGTCATATCGAGTACTTCATGGATATTTTTGCCTTTATACTGAATATCCAGCGTTTCACGGTTGTAGCGCTTACCCTTACAAATATCACAGGGTACATAGACGTCCGGCAAGAAGTGCATTTCAACTTTAATCACACCATCGCCTTGGCAAGCTTCACAACGGCCGCCCTTAACGTTAAAGCTAAACCGCCCTGGCTTATAACCGCGCGCTCTGGCTTCTGGTACGCCGGCAAAGAGCTCCCGTATTGGAGTGAAGATACCCGTATAGGTCGCGGGATTAGAACGAGGCGTACGTCCGATGGGACTCTGATCGATATCAACCACCTTATCCAACAGTTCCATACCTTCAACACGTTTGTGTGGAGCTGGCTCACTGGTGGTTGCACCGTTAAGCTCGCGGTGAGCAACTTTGAATAAGGTATCATTAACTAACGTCGACTTACCTGACCCCGACACGCCCGTCACACAGGTCATCAACCCTAAAGGAATGTTCAAATCGACATCTTTTAGGTTGTTACCCGTAGCACCAATAATTTTAAGCCAGCGCTCATCTGGCTCATGCCGTCGACTTGGCACATCAATCAATTTGCGACCCGATAAATAATCACCTGTTAAAGACCGCTCAGTTTTGACAATATCATCGACCGTTCCTTGTGCCACGATCTCGCCGCCATGCACACCCGCACCAGGACCGATATCAATCACATGATCCGCCTGACGAATTGCGTCTTCATCGTGTTCAACGACCAACACGGTATTGCCTAGATCGCGCAAATGAATCAGTGTATTAAGGAGACGTTCGTTATCACGTTGATGCAAGCCAATACTTGGTTCGTCCAGTACGTACATCACACCCACCAAGCCCGCGCCAATTTGACTGGCTAAACGGATTCGTTGAGCCTCACCACCGGATAAGGTTTCTGCACTACGTGACAGGCTCAGGTAATTCAACCCCACATTGACCAGGAACCCGAGCCGATCGTTAATCTCTTTCAATATTTTTTCAGCGATTTTTCCGCGCTGACCGTCAAGATCAAGACTTTGGAAAAAGTCTAATGCATCACCAATCGACCGTTCTGCAACTTGAGGTAGATTTGTATTTTCGATAAATACATGGCGCGCCTCAGTGCGCAAACGGCTACCGTGACAGCTCTTACAGGGTTGAACCGCAATATATTTTGCTAACTCGTCGCGCACCGCTTGTGATTCTGTTTCGCGGTATCGGCGTTGCATGTTGGGAATAATACCTTCGAACGGATGTGCACGAACGACCTTATCGCCCCGATCATTCATGTAAGTGAACTTGATTTCTTCTTTGCCGCTGCCGTAGAGCAACACTGCACGAGTATCTTCACTTAATTCATTAAACGGCACCGACAACTTAAAGTCATAATGCTTAGCCAATGACTGTAGCATCTGGTAATAATAAAAATTACGTTTATCCCAACCGCGGATGGCGCCGCCCGTGAGCGATAAGTCGCCATTGACGACCACCTTACTCGGATCAAAAAATTGCTCTACCCCCAAGCCATCGCAGGTTTGGCAAGCTCCGGCTGGGTTATTGAACGAAAACAAGCGTGGTTCTAATTCTTGCATACTGTAACCACAGTGCGGGCAAGCAAAGTTAGCCGAGAATACCAGTGTTTCACCGTCTTCACCCGGCATTGGTGCAACAAACGCAGTACCGCCTGTCATATCAATAGCGGTTTCAAACGACTCGGCCAAGCGTTGCTCGATACCCTCACGCACTTTAAAACGGTCAACAACCACCTCAATGGTGTGCTTCTTTTGTAACTCGAGTGTCGGCGGATCGCTTAGATCACAAATTTCACCATCGATGCGCGCACGGATGAAGCCTTGTAAAGCAAGGTTTTCTAGCACCTTGACGTGTTCACCCTTGCGGTTCTGTACAATGGGTGCCAATAACATGCGTTTTGATTCCGCAGGCTCGGTAAGTACTTGGTCAACCATTTGTGAAATGGTTTGCGCCGCCAATGGGACATCATGTGTTGGGCAACGAGGTTCGCCCACACGGGCAAATAATAGACGTAAGTAATCGTATATCTCGGTAATGGTACCCACCGTCGAGCGCGGGTTATGAGACGTTGACTTCTGCTCAATGGAGATCGCAGGTGATAAACCTTCAATGCCGTCTACATCAGGCTTTTCCATCAGTGACAAAAACTGACGAGCGTAGGCGGAGAGTGACTCAACATAACGTCGTTGACCTTCCGCGTATAACGTATCAAACGCCAGCGACGACTTGCCTGAACCGGATAATCCCGTAATGACTACGAGCTTATCGCGCGGTATGGTTAGGTTAAAATTCTTTAGGTTGTGTGTTCGCGCACCACGTACTTCGATTTTGTCCATAGTAAACTTTTTTCTCCGCGCATAGGCGTCAATGATTCAACCGAGTGAGCCGAGTATTATCGCACAGACTTGGGTATCTGGTACAATGCCCGCTCGGTCGTTCATAATAGCGAGCATTATGAGTCAGCAACAGTTAAATAGAACAGAAAAGCGCGCAGCGTTCGCACTTGCCTCCGTCTTTGGCATACGCATGTTGGGCCTGTTTTTGATCATGCCTGTCATGGCAATTTATGCCCACGAGTATCCAGATTACACACCCGCGTTGATGGGAATCGCTTTAGGAGCTTATGGTTTAACTCAAGCCTTTTTCCAAATTCCGCTGGGTATGTTATCGGATCGAATAGGGCGTCGTCCTATCATCGTTGGCGGCCTTTTGGTGTTTGCTCTAGGTAGTATGATTGCTGCGCAAGCAGATAGTTTGGTGGGGGTCGTCGTAGGTCGCGCCGTGCAAGGTATTGGTGCCATTGCAGCGGCTATTTTAGCGATGGCTGCCGATGTTTCACGCGATAATCAACGATCGAAAGTCATGGCGATTATTGGTATGTGTATCGGCTTGGCATTTGCGCTAGCGCTGATTATCGGCCCGTTACTCGCCGACCATATTGGCTTACAAGGCCTATTTTGGTTTACTGCCGCGAGCGCCCTTGTGGGGATTGGCCTATTACTCGTCGCAGTGCCGAAAGCATTGACTAAATCAGCCCGTCGCGAGGCGTTGCCTGTTGCCACGGAACTTAAACATTTGGTGAGACACCGCCAACTTTGGTTACTCAATGGCGGCGTATTCGTACTGCACGCGGTACTCACGTCTTGGTTTATTAGCTTACCCACTTTGTTAGCAGCGCATGATGTACGAACGGAATACCATGCCTTATTTTATTTACCGACCTTAGTGCTATCGATCGCGTTAATGGTGCCCATGATTATTCACGGCGCAAAAACCAATCAACATGTCACTTGGTTTAGGTTGTCGATTTTATTGTTGATGGTGGGTGCGACACTGATTACATGGTGGGGTGCTTCGCTGATTGTGATAGCCATCGCGTTGGTGGTTTTTTTCACAGGCTTTAACTTCTTAGAAGCGACACTACCTTCATTGCTTACACGTATTGCCCCTGCAGGCAGTAAAGGGAGCGCCAGTGGCATCTATTCGACCTGCCAGTTTAGCGGGGCGTTCGTCGGTGGCGCGCTAGGCGGTTGGCTCTTACAAACTTATCAGCTTAAAGGGATTGGTGTGGCGAGTTTAGCTATACTAGCGTTATGGTTTGTTTTGAGCCGTTTGATGCAAAACCCTAAAGCCGTAACGAACGTGGTGATTAGTTTGAAAGGGCTTGAGCAACAAACCCTTGATCAGTTTAATGACGCGCTACTTGGAATATCAGGCGTCGAAGAAGTTCGCTACGCGCCTGATGATGCTACAAGCTATTTAAAAGTTGATAAAAAGCAGTATGATGAGCATGCAGTCGAAGCATTGATCGAACGTCACAAATCGGCCCAATAGCGTGTTAAACTATTAAAAGAGAAAATTTTAGAACAGGAGAGAAATATGGCCAGTCGCGGTGTGAATAAGGTAATTTTGGTCGGTAACTTGGGCGCCGATCCTGAAGTTCGGTATACCCAGAACAGTACCGCTATTGCTAATCTCTCAATCGCAACCAGCGAAACGTGGAAAGACAAGCAAACAGGTGAACCGCGTGAACAAACTGAGTGGCACCGTTGTGTTGCTTATCGTCGCTTAGCAGAAATCGCCGGTGAGTATCTTAAAAAGGGCTCAAAAGTGTACGTTGAAGGTCGCTTACAAACACGTAAATGGCAAGGTCAAGACGGCCAAGATCGCTACACGACAGAAATCGTAATTAACGAAATGCAAATGCTCGATTCTCGTGGCGGCTCTGGCATGGGTCAAGGCCAAGGTATGAATCAGGGTATGAACCAAGGCATGAATCAAGGTATGAACCAGGGCATGAATCAAAACCAAGGCGGCAATCAGCCTGCACCGAATCAGCAGGGTAATCCGAACCAAGGTTTTGGACAGCAGCAAGGCTTTCAAGGCGGCCAAGGCGGTCAGTCAAACCAAGGCAATGCGATGCGTTCTAACCAAAATCAGCAGCCTTCACAACCAGAACCGTTTTCACCCGACAACGATTTTGATGACGATATTCCGTTCTAACCAGAAATAAAATTAAAAGTGTATAAAGTTTACTATATAGGCCGCATATTCTGCGGCTTTTTTTGTTTCTAGTGATAAATTATGGTGATTTTTTGAATGACTTATCATTATTTTTATGTAACATAAAAAAATGTATATTTCCTAGATTCAACTAATAACTGCAACACTCGCTCATAGCCTGTTGCAATTGCTCTTTAAAAATTATGTCTGGCTGAATAAACCCCAAAGTTTTCCTGG
>NZ_LSBQ01000035.1:0-7464 GCF_001577655.1 Idiomarina sp. T82-3
GCCTTAACGCTTGGGTATCAAGTGCGCTCGCGACTCCAGCTAGAAAAAGCCGATTATGGTGTTTTAATTGCCATTGGTGCGCCGTTTAACGCACTGCTGATTAAAGCATGCAAGCCAATCGCCATGGGCTTTGGTGCCGCTGTTATCGTGACGTTCGCAGGTTACATGCTGCTAGTTCACTTGGGCTACTTGCACCACGTTAATCTAGCGAGTGCCATCAACTTAATCGCACTAGTTTTGGTCGGATTAATTACTCTCAGTGCCGTTGCATTGCCATTACTTAAACTCACTCGTAGCCAAGTGATCGACCTAATAAAGCAAGAGTAACGGCTAGTCTTTGCTGCACGATCGCATTGACACAATAAGTTCAGCATTCTGTCATTTATCCGCATCTGAACTTGATAAAGCCAGTCTCAATCTTTAAGTACCTTTCCTTACCCAGAGAAATGTAATACAGCGGCAGAAATAGAGACTTGAAAAGGTCAGACCCAAATGAGTTTTTCACTACAATTTTTCCAGAGCAAATATCACTAACATAAAAGTCAGGACTCAAACACCAATCGACTACAGCCTTCAGTTTTTTACTGCCTTTAGGCAAAGTTTCATATTAATCGTCACATGTGCCTAACGCAACGAACTGAATTCTTTAAGCGCCCTGGTATTAAGTCTTTGTCAGCATCGGACCAAAACTTTGCACATCATTACCATAGTGAGGGCTGTGATAGCGAGTCTTTTTTAAAGTTAAAACGAGACAAGACATTTATATATGAGATTGATGAAAATCAACTATTCGGCCGTTGGAGAATTCCGGATATGCCCTATCTGCGTTTATACAATACACTCTAGCTCTTTAAGTTTCTTAATATTTTTTAAAATAACTTTCATGGATTTGCTACGTTCTCGATTCTATGTGATTGCGTATAACAGCGTATTGTACCGACCCTGCGGGTTAGATCAGCGTGTAAGGTCAGAAAGTCCAATGTCTGCTTTTCGCTCAAAGCGGACCTTTAATTTGATAGTCTGCTTGACCATTCTCTTTCGAACGAAAGAAGCCCTCATAACCAATAATTGTCTTATCATGACTGCTTTCGACAACAGTGAACTTGCTGGTTGCAATACCGTTGTTGAAACAACCATTGTGTTGTAAAACGATAACCTCTAATTCATTTGGGGTATTTATGGAAATTGTTTCGAAGCCAACAAAATCAGCATTACCGCTAGTGTCATAACAGAGTTGATACGTCAGTTCACTCTCTCCTGACAAGCTTCCAGTATAGGATTGTCTGACGTTAGCACGGCTTAGTTTCGTACCATTAGCAAGCTCCTTTTCTACCGATTCCTGCCAACTGGTTATTTCAAACGTTCCTGTGAGCTCCATAATATTATCTTCCAGTATTTCTGCTTAAGTGGTATTAAACACTACCATGATCCGTGTTAACTGGTATTGTAAAAGTGCGACATAGGGTTTTGAGAGTAGCTTCAGACTTGAAAATTAATCAATCTAAAATCAATGGTGTATTGCACCAGCAAGAGAGCCAGCAGTTTTACAGTTTGCGCCGTTACTATCCCAAGTTTGAATTAACTGATTTTATCGATCAGTTTTGGTTAGTCGACTGGAACCTCCCTGCAAATAAAACACACACGCAAAGGAACGTTCCCGATCCCAACTTTCATCTTGTCATTAGTAATGACAAGGTTAAGGTAGTGGGACCGGTCACCAAAGTTTACAATTATATGATGTCCGGAAAAGACAGAATCATAGGTGTTAAGTTTTCGCTCGGAGCTCTTCAGCATGTTCTCTCGTTACCGCTTGTTGAATACGTTGATAAGGAAATTGATGCTGGCGAGATTTTTGGAGATCGCCTCACAGAGGCACTAGCTTGTTGGTTGTAAAGAGCGATGCTTTAATTTGTGAGATTCTCGAGAAAAGACTTACACCACATAAGACGTTAGTTTGCGACTCTCAGCAGTCTGTACAAAAGCTGGTTAGTTTGATTAAAGACGAACAGTCGATTGTTAAAGTGTCTCAGTTGAGTGAGCGTGCTGAACTATCACCGCGAATGATACAACGGTACTTCAGAAAACATATTGGGTTAAGCGCAAAGTGGCTAATAAGAAAATATCGCCTGCACAGAGTGCTTGAGCGTCTTGACGCAGGAGAAGTAAATATCCTTGATGTTGCTATGGAACTTGAATACACGGACCAGTCCCACCTTATTCGCGATTTCAAAGAGATAATAGGTGTGACGCCCAACGGCTATGCAGAAAATCGACATAAGAATGGCTAAGCTCTAAAAGGCGACGGGATAGAAGTATGGACATTGCCCTATTCGACTTTGATGGAACTATCACAAACTGCGATACCTTCACCCCGTTTGTAAAGGCGGTCATACCTCGCAGAAGAATGCGTGTAGGGAAGATCCTGCTAACTCCTTTAATCATTGGTCACAGATACGGTTTGTTGTCGTCATCCTATATTCGACAAAAAATAGTTCAAGTCGGCTTTAAAAATTTGCCGGTGTCGGATACAGCCGAATTAGGTCGCAAACATGCTGACGCATTTATTCCGAACGTTTTACGTCCTGAAGCCATCGAGCGCTTCAACTGGCATAAAACGCGTGGCGATCGGATAGTCATTGTTTCTGCTTCGCTTACGGTTTATCTCGGACCATGGTGTGAAAAGATGGGCTTTGAACTGTGCGGAGTCAATCTTGAGGAAAGAGAAGGTCTGCTGACTGATCATTATCTGGATGGTGACTGTACCGGTAGAAAAAAAGTCGAAAGAATCCGAGCATTAATTATGCTCGATGAATTTGAACACATTTATGCATACGGTGATACGGCAGAAGATATTGAGATGCTTGATTTAGCAGATAGTAAATTTTTCAATTGGGAAAAGGTTAGTTAGTAGATATTCGTCATACATTGCGAATTCAGTCCGCTTTGAGCGATGAGCCGACGTTGGGTTTGCTCTGACCTGCCGCATACTAAGTAATAGCTCTAGCCTCTGTGTTTTCAGCAGGAAAATGCGACTACTAATATTCGGCTTTACCAGATAGTAGCGATCTTTTTTCACCGCTATTTCACCTTTGCTCTGATAATTTCATTTGAAATTACATAAAGGAGCGACTCATGCGTCTACATAAAATTATTTATTGTTTGTTTTTACTAATCCCGACTTACGCGTTTGCGGCAGAAGAAGTAACTGTTATTTTTGAATCTGGGTTCGGTATCGACGGAGAAGTTTGGAACCCAGTCATCGAGCAGCTACCGGACAATATCAAAATCATCAATCCAACTCGCCTCAGCCTGACGTCTGCAAACACTCAGCCGACAACTATTCAGCAAGACGTTAGTTCATTAATCAAAAAGATTCACCGTGAGAGTGAACAGCGTCAAGTTATTGTGGTAGGGCACTCCTATGGAGGTTTAATTGTGACCGAAGCTATGCGCGAGGCTAGCTCGCAGGTACTTGGCGTGGTGCTTATTGAACCAACAGTTAAAGTTCAACGCGTGCGTTATCGAAAACTGGATTCTGAGCGCGTCGCGCGCGATGACAAGGTGATGGCAAAATACATGCCCTCACATCTATTGCCGCACTATAAGGTGCTCATGCAAGAACTCGATAGCACTGATGAAAACTTGATACCGTTACCTGCTGATCTGCGTGTGACACTTTATACCTCGACGCAGATTCATCCTGAGCCAATGTTTATTGAGGAGACTAAAGCTGGCAAAGAATTATGGATGCAAATGCATAACGAGCTATTTAGTTTAATTCGGGCTGGTCAGCATATTCGTTCCGACAAATGGGGTCACTCGATTCATAGTGAGTATCCAGAAGAGATAGCGAATGCTATTTTGAATCTTGCCGCCGAAGGCTCATAATAAGAAAGTGTTTAAGAGGAGTACACCATGCCCAAAGAACGTTCAATTTTACTTATCGAGGATAACTTAGCGATTGCCAGACAGGTCGTCGACTTTCTCGAAGGGTTGGGGTGGAACGTGGATTTTGCCTCCTCTGGACAGTTAGGATTAAAACTAGCATTAAACGCGCAATTTAACGTAATCTTACTTGATTTGAATCTTCCTGACACAGATGGCCTAGCCGTCTGTCAGGCTATCAAAGAACAAGCCCAACGCAATCAGCCCATATTAATGGTAACTGCGCGTGATGCCTTTGAAGATAAAGCCAAAGGCTTTGGTCATGGTGCCGATGATTACCTGACGAAACCATATGATTTACGTGAACTAGCACTGCGCTGCGAGGCGCTCTCTCGACGCCCCGAACTCCACCGGGACAGCTTATTAATCGAAGGCGGTTTGCGAGTCGATATGCGTGCGATGACCGCACACTGGCAGCAGACACCAATACCACTGACCGGCATCGGCTTAAAGCTTTTGAGCGAGTTGCTCGTTGCCCATCCTTATCCAGTGAGTCGCTCCAACCTGATAAGTGCTATTTGGGGCGCAGATCCACCTGAAAGTAATGCATTGAAGTCCCATATCTATTCTTTGCGTAAGGTGTTAGAGCATGTGAGCGGGCGACAGCTTCTGTTTACCATCAGTAATGTGGGCTACCAACTTAAAGGACTGGATTAAGATGAGGGCTAATAGCATAAGAGCCAAGTTATTCATCTCATTTGGCGTTTTGGTTCTCATCATTAGCTTCGTCTACATGCGTCTGAGCTATCTCGCGATCACCACATCTGAAGCCGTTACAGCGTCAGTCTTGTTAGAGACTGATCCACCCGGAATGATAACGACAGTGTATTCCGAAGTAGACTTGCCAGCGTGCAACTCAACGTCTTTACTCCATGATACGAACATAACTGTCTATGAATGCGTAGAGCAGACGGTTTATAGCTACGCAACCAAAGACGCGCAAGGAGCCCCGGTATGGAAACTGTTAGATGCAACCGAAGCCTTACCTTTTTCCAGATTTAATGGCGTGTTAAATTTATTTAACACGAGTTTGGCGCTGGCTGCTATCGTATTGGCTTTGCTTGCTACTTGGATTATCGCGAACCGAATAGCTCAGCCCATTCGGAACCTGACGGAGCAGGTTCTTCGGCAACGTGACAATGCTGACGCGTCGATTAAACGTTTATCTCGTGAGGACGAAATTGGTCAGTTAGCGGATGCTTTTTATTACACTTACTCTGAATTGCAGAGCGCTTTGCAACGTGAAAAAGACTTTACGCGCGACGTTAGCCATGAATTACGTACACCGATTACGTTAATCAAAAACACTCTGACACTCATTCGTGATGACGCCCTACCACCTGACACGATGAAGCTTTTGCAGCATGCAACGAGTGAGCTCCAACAAACAATCAATGTGTTACTTGCTCTGGCTCGCAAGGAAAACCTCAACTTTACTGAATTGAGTTTTGTGCCGCTGCTAGAGGAGGCCATTTTAGGAATTCATCGTGTGCACCCGGACCTTGTTTTTGACTGTCATGTCGACCTTCCACCCCGACTTAGAGTATACGGCAATCAAAATTTAATCAGTTTGTTGTGTCAGAACCTGATAAGCAATGGTTTTTACCATGGCGATGCTAGCGGTCTCAGGGTTCATCAAAGTGATGGCGGGGCGATTGTTTTTGAAAATAGTTTGGGGGAGTCCTCAGAGCGTCCTTACTATCAGGGCTTGGGTCATGGTCAGTATTTAGTAAAACGCATCGCTAAAGTCATGAACTGGAGCGTGAGTATCGAACAAACTAGCGATATTTATCGCGTCAAAATAACTCCCACTACGGTACTCGCGTAAGTTAATTGAAGCGGCAAGGTCAGCTGATACCACGGTCCGCTCTTGGCACAAAGCTGAACGTCAGCAATGAACGAGCAGCAGACATTTCTGACTCTTGGTCTACTTCAAATAGTGACTAGCCTCTACGTTGCTCATCAGTATGAGGAATGCCGAAAATACGAGGCTCGCTCACTTCGAAAATTTTGCGTGTTTTGTTATTTTGGTGTTTATATAAGTTGTTTACGGTGATTCGTATTGAAAAAAATGAAGGTCACTCTAAGGTCACGCCAACAACAATAATTCAAGGAATATAATTTGTGAAAACGTTGAACTTGGTTGCGGTATTCATGATCACTTTATTCAGTGTGTTGCCGCTCTCTGCTGACGAGTTGTCTGCAGAAGAATATTTAAAGGAAATAAATAGGGCGTCTAGTCGAGTCTATGAACAAACCAATGGAAAAACCTTAAGTGCTAAAATCGAAATTTTGGAGGCACTTTTATTAGAGTATGAAGATAATCATCCTGTGCTCGATTTTCTGCTGCAAGAGCTTGGCACAGCATATTCATTTACGGGGCAACACCAGCAAGCCCTGTATGCCTTTGATCAACACGACCCTTACTCTGATCAGTTAAACACCGCGGTTAAAGCGTTGAAAACACAAGATGCTGTCAAAAACATTGCTGATACCGCTGGTAAGTATCAAATAGTGATGGTCAACGAAGCTCACCATGTACCGCAACACCGCATTCTCACCTACAGGTTACTGGAAAGTCTATGGAACCAAGGATTTCGCTATTTGGCTTTAGAGGCACTCTCGGCTAACGCTGAAAATAAGTTACCCCCTGAATACGTTAACGAGAAAGCAGGCTTTTACACAAATGAACCGCTTTTTTCCAATTTAGTGCTGCGAGCTCGTCAGTTGGGGTTTCAACTCGTATCCTATGATTACGGTTCTGAAGTCGGAGCGGGAACAGAGGCGCGGGAGCGAAGTGCTGTGAAGAATCTTCGCACAAAAGTATTTAACAGTGAGCCCGATGCCAAAATGCTCATTCATGTGGGATATAGTCACATTAATGAAAGCCGATGGCTCGCTCACTATTTGAAAGAGTCACTAAAGACTGATCCACTGACCATCAATCAAACAGACTTCACCGAGCGAAGCGACGTAAAATACGAACCCAAAAGTTATACTTGGGTCATCGATAAACATGATTTCAGTAATCCCGTTGTGCTAACAAAAGGGAACGGTGAGTATTGGTCTCCAACGCCGGAAGAGTACGATGTTACCGTAATTTGGCCGCGTACTGAGTACCGCTTAAACCGTCCCCAATGGGCACGATTGGGTAAAGAATTAATGCCCGTTGACCCGTCGTGGTGCAAACAGTTTTTTCCATGCACAATTGAAGCGTACAAAGTCGGTAACTCCGACGAAGTCCCCTCCGATAGAATCGTCATTCACGACACTAGTGTACCGAGTGGCATTTTCATTTCGGAATCAACGCGAATACTTAAAGTTACTGATGCTCAGGGCAAACTTAAACATATTAAGGAGTTTAGAATTGATTAGACTTTAATATGAAACATGAGCAAGTGTACGGAGCGATATCGCCAAATCGAGAGTGTAAAAATATCTGTGTAAATGGCATTCTTAGCAATATCGAAGAAGGATATCAGAATGCCAATATCAGACAAACTCATCGATCAGCTGCTT
>NZ_LSBQ01000027.1:0-33095 GCF_001577655.1 Idiomarina sp. T82-3
GACGACCGTGTCACACTGCGCTTCCGCGTCTTTCTCTGTGACAACGGCGGCGAATTATAGAGATCCTATTCACACTTGCAAGCACTTTTTTGAAATTAATTTTAAACGACCACTTTTTGAACCTATTTGTTGCTTTATTGTTTGATTCATGGGAACTTTTAACTATAAATAACAAACAAAGCAAGTATGTACACATAAAACATGGATGTAATTTAGTCGTATTGGGGGATCTATAATGCACTTTTGTACGAGACTATCGCTCGTGACAGTTTTCACTGCGAGTCTTTTTATTGTATCCGGAGAAGCAAAGGCTAATTTTAACGTTCACGTAAAATCAACTAACCCCGTTGTAGGCGCCAAAGCATTTGACCTCAACTTAGCAACACTCACACCACAAGAAAAAAAGTTAGTAGACAAATACAACTCGGTTATTGATGACCACCTAAATTACAATTTTTCTATTACGCGTACGGTAAGAATACTTGTCAATCACTACCCACAACACGTCAATCAAATCTTAATTGCCGCCTATCAACATTACCCGACACGAATTCCAGTTATTAACCGTGCGGTTATTCAGGTTGAGCCGGCACTCACTTCCGACGTGCTAACGACAACTCACTTAGTCGCGCCGCAGGCGTTCGACGAAACCATCGCGCAGGCAATAGATGTAGAGCCGAGTTATATCGATGATATTGTGACGACAGCAACTCGTCTCGCACCGGAAAAATTAAATACTATTGTACGGGTAGCCATAGTGAGTGAACCGAGAATGAGTGAAACGGTCGTTAAATCGGCTGCCGAAAGTTCGCCTGACAATTTTCTAGATGCGGTCGTTTCTTCTATAAAGGAAATACCTCAAATCACCAAACATGCATTTGTCGCTGTAAAAGACTTTTTTAATTTTAACAATGCAGAGCAGAAGACAAGACCTAAACCTGAACAGTGGAATCGCTTTATAGTTGAGGCAAAGGCACAGGGGATTAATCGCGAAGAATTGGAATGGTTTAAAGAGCACGGCTACTTAACTGAACAGCAAGTCGCAAAAGTCTATAGCAACAAAGCCGACAAATAGCTCACCATGCGTAACGGATATAAAAAAGCCGGCTGAAAAGCCGGCTTTTTTTAGTATCAGAAATCTTATTCCGCAGCTTCCGCTACTTCTTCGACTTCCTCTACTTCGGGACGGCCAACCAATTCAATGTAAGCCATTGGTGCGTTATCACCTGCACGGAAACCACACTTCATAATGCGAGTGTAGCCACCTGGGCGAGATTCATAACGCGGACCAAGTTCATTGAAAAGCTTGCCCACTACTTCTTTATCACGTGTACGTGCAAATGCTAAACGGCGATTTGCAACGCTGTCTTGCTTAGCCATTGTGATCAACGGCTCGACTACGCGACGCAACTCTTTCGCTTTTGGCAACGTCGTTTTGATGATCTCATGACGCACCAACGAGCTAGCCATGTTGCGGAACATCGCTTGACGATGGCTGCTGTTACGATTGAGTTGACGACCACTCTTACGATGGCGCATACCTATACCCTTCTCAGTAAATCAATTACCAAGGTAACTTAGTCGTTGTCGATCAAGCTTGCTGGTGGCCAGTTCTCAAGGCGCATGCCGAGAGATAGACCACGAGACGCCAAGACGTCTTTGATTTCAGTAAGCGATTTCTTACCAAGGTTAGGCGTTTTTAATAACTCAACCTCGGTACGTTGTACTAAGTCACCAATGTACTGAATTGCTTCTGCTTTCAAGCAGTTTGCAGAACGAACAGTCAATTCTAAGTCATCTACCGGACGGAGGAGAATCGGATCAAACTCCGGTTTCTCTTCCTTCTCTTCCGGCTCGCTGATATCACGAAGTTCGACGAATGCCTCTAGCTGTTCAGCTAGAATTGTAGCAGCACGACGAATCGCTTCTTCTGGATCCAATGTACCATTGGTTTCCATTTCGATAATCAGCTTGTCCAAGTCGGTGCGCTGTTCAACACGTGCAGCGTCAACGCTGTACGCAATACGCTCAACTGGACTGAAAGAGGCATCCACTAACAGACGACCGATCGGACGCTCCTCGTCATCTTCTGACTGACGAGCCGACGCAGGAACATAACCACGACCACGTTCAACCTTAACACGCATATTCAATTCGTTGTCGCCAGTGAGGTGACAAACTACGTGCTCAGGATTGACGATTTCAACATCACCATCGTGCTGGAAATCACCTGCGGTTACAGGACCTGCACCGGATTTATTCAAGGTCAACGTCGCTTCGTCTTTACCTTCTAAGCTGACAGACAGCCCTTTGAGGTTCAACAAAATTTCGATGACATCTTCTTGCACGCCTTCTTTGCTGCTGTATTCGTGCAGCACACCGTCGATTTCTACTTCAGTCACTGCACAGCCTGGCATTGACGACAATAGAATACGACGTAAAGCATTGCCTAGGGTGTAACCAAAGCCACGCTCTAGAGGCTCCAGTGTCACCTTGGCGTGAGTCGTGCTAATTTGCTCGATGTCAACTAACCTCGGCTTTAGGAATTCGGTAACAGAACCCTGCATTGTGTCCTCTCTCTATGCTTAAGCTTTACTTAGAGTAAAGCTCTACGATCAACTGTTCGTTAATTTCAGCAGACAAATCACTGCGCTCAGGAAGACGCTTGAACTGACCTTCCATTTTGCTGCTGTCAACTTCTAACCAAACTGGCTTTTCTCGCTGCTCTGAAAGCTCAAGCGCTGCACTAATACGTGCTTGCTTTTTAGCTTTTTCGCGAACAGACACTACATCTTCAGGGCGAACCATGAATGATGGAATGTTAACCACTTGACCGTTAACAACAACAGCTTTGTGACTGACTAGCTGACGAGCTTCTGCGCGCGTTGACGCAAAGCCCATACGATAAACTACGTTATCCAAACGCTGTTCTAGCAACTGCAACAGGTTTTCACCGGTATTGCCTTTAATACGAGCAGCTTCTTTGTAGTAGTTACGGAATTGCTTCTCTAAAACGCCGTACATACGACGTACTTTTTGCTTCTCGCGCAACTGAACACCGTAATCAGACAAACGGCCACGACGGGCACCATGCTGACCAGGAGCAGTTTCGATCTTACATTTAGAATCGATTGCGCGTACGCCGCTTTTCAGGAACAAGTCTGTTCCTTCGCGACGGCTTAGCTTGAGTTTAGGACCCAAATATCTTGCCATGATCTTTCTCCAACTATCGATTCACGCCTTTAAACGCGACGTTTCTTAGGCGGACGACAACCGTTGTGAGGAATAGGTGTCACATCGGTAATATTCGTGATGCGGTATCCTACGGCGTTCAGTGCGCGAATAGATGATTCACGACCTGGACCTGGACCGTTTACAAATACTTCCAAGTTCTTAAGACCATATTCCTTCGCCATTTCACCAGCACGCTCAGCAGCAACCTGCGCAGCGAACGGGGTTGATTTCCGTGAACCACGGAACCCTGATCCACCAGCTGTAGCCCATGCCAACGCATTACCTTGACGGTCTGTGATGGTGATGATGGTGTTGTTGAAAGATGCATGCACGTGAGCCATGCCATCGGCGACTTGCTTTTTAACGCGCTTGCGAGAACGAGTCTGTGCTTTAGCCATTACTCAATCCCCCTTATTTCTTAATCGGTTTGCGCGGTCCTTTACGAGTGCGCGCGTTTGTCTTAGTGCGCTGTCCACGTAAAGGGAGGCTGCGACGATGACGAAGACCACGGAAACATCCGAGATCCATCAACCGTTTGAT
Source organism: Idiomarina sp. T82-3 (assembly GCF_001577655.1). NCBI lineage: Bacteria > Pseudomonadati > Pseudomonadota > Gammaproteobacteria > Alteromonadales > Idiomarinaceae > Idiomarina > Idiomarina sp. T82-3. The sequence continues at coordinate 3,775 of NZ_LSBQ01000027.1, forward strand.
GTTCATTGAAACTTCGCGACGCAGGTCACCTTCGACTGCATACTTAGCTACTGCTTCACGAAGAACGTCTAATTTCTCTTCTGACAATGTACCGATCTGGGTATCTTCAGCAATGCCCGCTGCTTCGCAAATTGCGCTAGAGCGAGTACGACCGATACCGTAGATTGCAGTCAATGCAATCACTGCGTGTTTATTGTCAGGAACGTTAATGCCAGCGATACGGGCCACTAACACGTCTCCTTTTTTTGTAGGCTTCAGTTGAAAAGCCCGTTAGGATACTCAACCGATTGCCGAATTGCAAATACTAAAGGTGGCGACCCTAAAGCCGCCGCCCTTTCCTTCGAATCAACCTTGCCGTTGCTTATGCTTTGCATCAGTGCAAATCACGCGCACAACACCGTTGCGCTTGATGATTTTGCAGTTACGGCAGATTTTCTTCACGGAAGCACGAACTTTCATTGCTACTCTCCGTTTCTATCCAACCTTAGCGGCCGTAGCCTTTAAGGTTAGCTTTTTTAAGCACAGAATCGTATTGATGAGACATCATATGAGTCTGTACCTGTGCCATAAAGTCCATGATGACTACCACAATAATCAGTAGCGAAGTGCCACCAAAGTAGAACTGAACGTTCCAAGCGATCATCATAAACTCAGGAACCAAACATACAAAGGTAATGTATAGCGCGCCTGCCAATGTCAAGCGAGTCATTACTTTATCGATGTATCTAGACGTTTGTTCACCTGGGCGGATACCCGGAATGAACGCTCCAGATTTTTTCAGATTATCTGCCGTTTCACGCGGGTTGAATACCAACGCCGTGTAGAAAAAGCAGAAGAAAATAATCGCAGCCGCATATAGTAACACATAAAGTGGCTGACCTGGAGATAAAGTCATCGAAATTTGCTGCAAAACATCAGCAACAACACCGTCACCTGATCCAAACCAGGTCGCAATTGTACCCGGGAACAGGATGATGCTTGATGCAAAGATTGGTGGTATTACACCCGCCATATTAACTTTCAATGGCAAGTGTGTGCTTTGAGCCGCGAATACTTTACGTCCCTGCTGACGCTTGGCGTAGTTTACAACGATACGACGTTGACCACGCTCTACGAAAACAACAAAGTAAGTAACCGCTAACACGATTACACCAATAAGCAACAAGAGTAATATATTTAAATCGCCTTGACGTGCCTGTTCTGCTGTCTGACCGATAGCAGAAGGCAAGCCCGCAACAATACCCACGAAAATCAGGATAGAGATACCGTTACCGATGCCTCGTTCAGTAATTTGTTCACCCAACCACATTAAGAACATGGTGCCGGTGACTAAACTCACAACGGCGGTGAAGTAAAACTGAAAGCCTGGATCAATGACCAGGCCAGGCATCAAGTTAGGTAAGCCCGTGGCAATCCCTATTGACTGGAACGTAGCAAGAATTAGCGTACCCCAACGAGTATACTGGCTAATTTTACGACGACCTGCCTCACCTTCCTTCTTCAATTCTGCTAGACGCGGGTGAACAACCGTAGCCAATTGCATAATAATTGAAGCAGAGATATAAGGCATTATTCCCAGTGCAAAAACGGATGCGCGCTCAAGTGCACCACCGCTGAACATGTTAAACATGGCAACGATGGTGTCCTTTTGCTGTGAGAACAGCTGAGCTAACACGGCGGCATCAATACCAGGAATAGGCACAAAGGAGCCCGCTCGGAAGACGATAATCGCTCCTAACACAAACAACAGGCGACGCTTGAGTTCCGACAAGCCACCTTGCGCTCGATTTGATTCCAATCCTGGTTTAGCCATGAGACCTATCCTTCGATGTTTCCGCCAGCAGCTTCAATAGCTTCGCGAGCGCCTTTTGTAACTTTAAGACCTTTAACAGCTACTTTACGACTGATTTCGCCCGACTTAATGACCTTAGCAGTCAAAACGTCTTTACGAACTAAGTTAGCCGCTTTAAGCGCTGCTAAGTCAACGACATCGCCGTCAACTTTAGCGATCTCAGCTAGGTTTACTTCAGCTGTTAATGCCGCTTTACGTGAAGTAAAGCCAAATTTCGGCAAACGACGCTGAATTGGCATTTGACCGCCCTCGAAACCTGGCTTCACGGTACCGCCAGAACGTGACTTCTGACCTTTGTGACCACGAGCACCAGTCTTACCGAGACCAGAACCAATACCACGACCTAAGCGCTTCTTACTGCTTTTTGCACCCGGTGCAGGAGCAAGAGTATTAAGTTTCATCGCTTAGTCCTCCACCTTAACCATGTAAATTACTTGGTTCACCATACCGCGGACTGCAGCAGTGTCTTCCAACTCTACTGTGTGACCAATACGGCGGAGACCCAAGCCACGTAGTGTAGCTTTATGTTTCGGTAAACGACCGATAGAGCTACGCGTCTGTGTTACTTTTAATGTCTTTTTCGCCATTGTTCACTACCCCAGTATCTCGTCAACGCGCAATCCACGCTTAGCCGCAACTTGCTGAGGCGACTTCATGTCGTTCAATGCTTTGATAGTTGCACGAACAACGTTGATTGGGTTGGTTGAACCATATGCTTTTGAAAGCACGTTATGTACACCTGCAACTTCCAATACCGCACGCATCGCACCACCTGCGATGATACCGGTACCTTCAGAGGCTGGTTGCATATATACCTGTGAACCTGAGTGACGGCCTTTAACCGGGTGCTGTAAAGTTTCACCCTTAAGCTGCACAGTCACCATGTTGCGACGTGCCTTTTCCATCGCTTTCTGGATAGCGGCAGGCACTTCACGTGCTTTACCGTAACCGAAACCGACTTTGCCTTTGCCATCGCCAACCACAGTCAGTGCAGTGAAGCTAAAGATACGACCACCTTTAACAACTTTTGCTACACGATTAACTGTGATCAACTTTTCAATCAGTTCACCGTTTTGAGCTTCTACATTTGCCATGTTCGTCTCCTAGAACTGAAGTCCAGCTTCACGCGCAGCGTCTGCTAATGCAGCAACGCGACCGTGGTATTTAAAACCACTGCGGTCAAAAGTAACGTCTTTGATACCTTTTTCAACCGCGCGTTCAGCGATAACTTTACCCACAACCTTAGCGGCATCAGCATTACCTGTTTTTTCCACTTGGTCACGGATCGCCTTTTCAACCGTCGAAGCGGCTGCTAGCACTTCAGATCCGTTAGGTGCGATCAACTGTGCATAAATATGTCTTGGCGTACGGTGTACAACCAGACGGTTTGCACCCAACTCTTTGATTTGTTTACGTGCGCGAGTAGCACGACGTAAGCGAGCTGCTTTCTTGTCCATCGTATTACCCTACTTTTTCTTGGCTTCTTTACGGCGCACTTGCTCATCCGAATAACGAACACCTTTGCCTTTGTAAGGCTCTGGTTTACGATATGCGCGGATGTTAGCGGCAACTTGTCCAACAAGCTGCTTGTTTGCGCCCTTAACGACAACCTCAGTTTGAGAAGGAGTTTCGATTGTGATTCCTGCTGGAATCTCGAACTCTACAGGATGTGAAAAGCCCAAAGTTAGGTTCAATTTATTACCTTGCGCTTGCGCACGGTAACCAACACCCATCAATTGCAGCTTACGTTCAAACCCTTTGCTTACTCCAACTACCATATTGTTTAACAACGCGCGTGCAGTGCCCGCTTGCGCAGTAGAGTTTGCAACTCCATCGCGTGGGACAGTGCGTAGCTCGTTCTCTTCTTGAACAAGCTCTACCGCGTCGTTAACAACGTGACTCAGTGAGCCTTGGGCACCCTTAATGGTAACTTCCTGACCGTTTAGCGTAACTTCAACGCCAGCAGGAATCTCAATAGGTGCTTTAGCAACACGTGACATCTCCTACCTCCTAATTACGCTACGTAACCGATGACTTCGCCACCAAGACCAGCTTGGCGAGCGGCACGGTCGGTCATTAGGCCTTTCGATGTTGAAACAACAGCGATACCCAGACCACCCATCACGTTAGGTAACTCGTTGCGTTTTTTGTAAATACGCAGACCAGGACGACTAACGCGCTCGATAGATTCAATAACTGGCTTTCCTTCGAAGTATTTAAGTTCGATTTCAAGCTCAGGTTTAGCAGTACTCTCAGTGCGGTAATCAATAATGAAACCTTCTTTCTTAAGCACTTCGGCGATTGCCACTTTTTGCTTAGATGAAGGCATCTTTACTGACACTTTGTTAGCACCTTGAGCGTTGCGAATGCGTGTGAACATATCCGCAATTGGATCTTGCATGCTCATATTTGCTTTCTCCCGTGATTCGTGGCTTACCAGCTAGCTTTTTTCAAGCCAGGAATTTCACCGCGCATCGCCATCTCACGCACCTTGATTCGGCTCATGCCAAACTTACGGAGGAAACCGTGAGGACGACCAGTAATACGACAACGATTACGTTGACGTGTCGGACTGGCATCACGTGGGAGCTGTTGCAATTTAAGTACGGCTTCCCAACGCTCTTCGTCTGATGCTTTCGGGTCATTAATGACCGCTTTCAGTGCATTGCGTTTTTCTGCGTATTTTGACGCAAGCTTTGCTCGCTTCGCGTCACGCGCTTTCATTGACTGTTTTGCCATAACTCTACACCTTACTTTCTGAACGGGAAGTTAAAGGCAGCTAGCAAAGCACGAGCTTCGTCATCTGTGCCAGCATTAGTGGTAATGGTGATATCCAGACCACGTACCTTGTCGACTTTGTCATAGTCGATTTCCGGAAAGATGATCTGCTCACGAACACCCATGCTGTAGTTACCACGACCATCAAACGACTTAGGGTTGAGGCCACGGAAGTCACGGATACGTGGAATTGCAATCGAGATTAGACGTTGCAAAAAGTCCCACATACGCTCGCCGCGCAGAGTTACCTTACAGCCAATCGGGAAGCCTTCACGGATTTTGAAACCGGCGACAGACTTGCGTGCTACAGTACGAATTGGCTTTTGACCAGAGATAGCCTCTAAGTCTGCCACTGCATTATCAAGTACTTTTTTGTCAGCCAGAGCTTCACCAACACCCATGTTAAGGGTGATTTTCTCAATCCGAGGGACTTGCATGACGCTGTTGTAGCTGAACTCTTTCATCAGTCCAGGAACTACCGATTCTTTATAAAAATCATGCAGTTTCGCCATCGTAAAACTCCAAAATTGAATTAAATGATTGCGTTGTTCGATTTGAAGAAACGGACTTTTTTGCCGTCTTCGAATCGGAATCCAACACGATCTGCTTTACCTGTCTCTGGGTTAAGGATCGCTACGTTTGAAATATGGATTGGTGCTTCTTGTTCAACGATGCCACCTGATTCACCTAAAGCCGGATTTGGCTTTTGATGTTTCTTGACAACGTTAACACCTTCCACAATCACGCGATTCTTATCGGTAAGAACTTTAAGGACTTTGCCTTGCTTGCCCTTGTCCTTACCGGCCAGGACGACTACTTCGTCATCACGTTTAATTTTTGCCGCCATAATGGACTCCTTATAAAACTTCTGGTGCCAACGAGATAATCTTCATAAACTGCTCAGAACGCAGCTCACGAGTTACCGGACCGAAGATACGAGTACCAATTGGCTGTTGGTTGTTGTTTAACAACACAGCCGCGTTGCGGTCAAAACGGATGACCGACCCGTCTTGACGACGGACGCCTTTTCTGGTGCGAACGACCACCGCATTCACAACATCGCCTTTTTTCACCTTACCGCGCGGAATTGCTTCCTTGACAGTAACTTTGATGATATCACCGATGTTCGCGTAGCGGCGGTGCGAACCACCTAGAACCTTAATACATTGTACGCTGCGCGCGCCGGAGTTATCGGCAACGTCCAGGGTAGTTTGCATTTGGATCATTTCAGTGCCCCGCTTAGTTAAAAAAACAGACCCTCTCGGGTCGTGCTGCCTTTTGGTTTTTCCCTTATAAAAAGGGCGGCGAATTGTAACAGATAAAAATTTGAAGCGATAGGGTTATCTCACTTTTTTTGTTAATCACCGTATCTCGACCGGTATCAGTTGGCACTCATCCTTTACAATGGTAAAGTCGTAAAACATTGTTTGTGTTTGACTTGTACAGTTCTGTGGAATAGCAACCGAGGCCAGACGTTTTAGCTTATGAACCTATTTTATATTGTGTTCGCGCCAATGATTGGTGCTTTGATTCCTTTACTGCTTCGACGAACGAGTCGACCTGTAAAGACGATAGCGACGATTGCAATACCCATCTCATGCATTTTGGTTGCATGGCCACTTGCCCAGCAAACGCTGGCAGGAGATATTCCCACAGCCATACAGCAGTGGCTACCGAATATTGATTTTGACCTTGCCTTCCGTCTGGACGGCTTATCGCTCCTGTTCGTTAGCCTTATTCTCGGTATCGGTGTGTTGATTGTCCTATACGCCCATTACTATTTGTCTAGTAAAGATAATGACAGTCGTTTCTACGCCTGTTTATTACTATTTATGTCGTCAATGCTTGGCATCGTCACAGCCGATAATGTGCTGTTGATGTGGGCATTCTGGGAACTCACTAGTATATCGTCATTCTTGTTGATAGGTTATTGGTATCATCAAAGTGACGCTCGTCGTGGCGCGCGCATGGCACTTGCAACAACAGGCGCCGGTGGACTAGCACTGCTCGCTGGCTTGCTGATTATTGGGCATATTGCCGGTAGCTACCAGTTGGACGCAATATTTGCCGCGAAAGACGCAATTCAAGCACACAGTTTATATATCCCTGCACTCATTCTGGTATTGTTGGGCGCATTTACTAAGTCAGCTCAATTTCCATTTCAGTTTTGGTTGCCTCATGCTATGGCTGCACCAACGCCTGTAAGTGCTTACTTGCACTCAGCCACGATGGTTAAAGCCGGTATATTTTTGCTTGCGCGCATGCACCCTGCTCTGGCGGGAACCGAGTTTTGGTTTATTACTGTTACGCTCATTGGTCTGATCACAATGTTAGTCGGTGCTTATTTCGCACTACTTAAACACGACTTAAAAGGGTTATTGGCCTTCTCAACGGTAAGCCATTTAGGCCTTATTTGTATGTTGCTTGGAATCGGCTCACAGGCTGCTGTGATCGCGGCGCTATTCCACGTGATTAATCACGCGTGTTTCAAGGCTGGGTTATTTATGACCGCCGGCATAATTGACCATGAGGCTGGCACGCGAGATATGCGCAAGCTACAAGGTCTACTCAAGTTTATGCCGATTACCGCGACGCTTGCGATGATCGTCACTGCATCGATGGCTGGCGTTCCCCCCTTTAACGGTTTTATGTCTAAAGAGCTTTTTTTGGACCAAGCTCTCAACCAACATCTGTTCGGTGGATTAAGTTGGTTTGTTCCTGTACTCGCCACCGTGGGCGCAGCACTATCGGTCGCTTATTCTATTCGGTTTATTCATGACGTGTTTTTTAATGGTGAGTACAAGGAGCTTCCAAAACAACCTCATGACCCGCCGAAAATGATGGCATTGCCGGTTCTTATATTGTCACTCATGTGCATTATCATAGGGCTACTCCCAATGCTCACGGTGTCCGGTATATTAAACCAAGCAGTAAGTAGTGTTGTACTCGATAACATAACGGTAAAACTGGCACTCTGGCATGGTTTCAACCTCCCACTGTTGATGAGCGCCGTCGCTATTGTAGGTGGTATTGTTATCTACAGTCAGCGCGATCAACTGTTTACGTTTAATCGTCAGTTTGAAGGGCAAGATGCCAAGCATAACTTCGAGCGTATCGTGCAGTCGATATGCGATAGTGCCAACAAGTTGTTCACGTATATAGATACGGGCTCGTTACAGCGCTACATGGCGTTAGTACTTATTTCCGTCATCGTACTGGTAATTCCGCAGTTGTTTGAAATAGTGACTTTGGAAGGCTCGAGAGAACAACTGCCCGTTGACTTTGTTTCTATTGTCGGTGCTTCTGTGCTCATGGTTGCAGGCTTTGCCACGGCTGTTTTGCATCGTCACCGTTTTATTATGCTTATGATGCTTTCAGTCGTCGGGCTTGTGGTATCGCTATCCTTCGCGCATTTCTCGGCCCCCGATCTCGCTATGACACAGCTGGTCGTCGAAGTAGTCAGCATTATTCTCATGGTACTTGCATTATTTTTTATGCCGCAGAAAACAGCCCGCGCGTCAACCGGGCATCGTGTATTTCGTGATATTTTAATCGCAAGTTTAATCGGTGGTATAGTTGCAACACTAAACTACGGGATCCTGACGAGTGACTTTGAAACGATTTCAGATTTTTTCATTGCGAATGCAAAAACAGGCGGTGGTGGCACTAACGTCGTCAACGTTATCCTAGTCGACTTTCGTGGCTTCGACACTCTCGGTGAAATTACAGTTTTAGCTATTGCCGCAGCGGGAATTCATAAGTTACTCAATAAGCTCAAACCGTTCATGCCGTCGAGCGATATTGATGGACGACCATGGCATCGTATCAAACACCCGCTGATGCTCACTAACGTTGCGAACTTAATCCTTCCGATGGCAATGGTGGTAGCGGTCTACATCTTCCTGCGCGGCCATAATCTGCCCGGAGGGGGCTTTATCGCCGGTCTTATCGCGGCCTCAGCAATGATCCTCCAGTACATTGCTAACGGTGTAGACTGGGTGAAGGAACGATTTAATGTAAATTACCAATCACTCATGTCGTTTGGCGTGATGATTGCGGCATTAACAGGCGTTGGTAGTTGGTTCTTCGACCGGCCCTTCCTTACCTCTTGGTTCACATATTTAAAATGGCCGCTTGTTGGTAAGTTTGAATTCGCAACTGCGTTATTGTTCGATTTGGGGGTATTCCTAACCGTAATTGGAGCCACCATGATGATTTTAAGTAACTTTGGGAAAATGACAACGCGTCATCGTCCGCGTCAGGAGGGGAACTAGATGGAAACATTATTCTCAGTGACCGTTGGTGTTTTAACCGCCTGCAGTGTATTTCTGATCCTAAGAGGTCGTTCATTTCCTGTCGTGGTTGGAATAACCATGCTCTCGTATGCGGTCAACTTATTCCTATTTTCCACAGGCAGGCTCACCATTGACGGTGCACCTATCTTAGGTACGAACACCGAATACGCCGATCCGTTACCGCAGGCACTCGTGCTGACGGCAATTGTAATAGGTTTTGCGATGACCGCGTACTCTGTCATTTTGGCGGTTCGTACACGGGGTGAAATTGGAACGGATGAAGTGAACGAACAAGATAGTGGGGAGTCTTCACGCTGATGTGGCAACAACACCTAGCAATTTTACCAATACTGATACCCTTATTCACAGCGCTACTGCAGCTATTACCCTGGGGCGACCGTCCTCAGCCTAAACGGCGCGCGCTTGGTTTAGCATCAAGTATTCTTACGCTCGTTTGTGCCGCATTATTACTTGTGCACGTTAACCAAAACGGCATGTTAGTCTATGCTTTGGGTGACTGGTCAGCTCCCTTTGGTATTGTACTTGTACTGGATAAACTCAGTACCTTAATGATCCTATTAACCGCTGTATTAGCACTGCCGGTGCTGATCTATGGTTGTTATACCGAAGATAATCTAGGCTCCCATTTCCATGCACTTTTCCAGTTCCAGGTAATGGGCATCATCGGCGCCTTTGCCACGGGCGATCTTTTTAACTTATTTGTCTTTTTCGAGGTGTTACTAATCTCGTCATACGGACTAATGATGCATGGCGGTGGCAAATTCCGGGTACGTTCGACGCTCCATTATGTACTACTAAACTTGCTCGGTAGTGCACTATTTTTGATTAGTGTGGGCACCTTATATGCAACAACGGGTACACTTAACATGGCCGATATGGCGGTTAAGGTGGCTCAGTTATCAGGTGACGAGGCCGCATTGGCGAGAGCTGGAGGCTTCATGTTGCTCGCTGTGTTTGGTATTAAAGCAGCGATTCTTCCGCTACACTTTTGGCTACCGCAGGCCTATTCGACGACCACGGGAGTGGTTGCTGCGCTCTTCGCAATAATGACCAAAGTCGGCGTCTATTCAATCATTCGTGTCTACACACTTATCTTTGGGCCCGAGGCGAACGAACTCGTTTGGCTCGCAGCAGACTGGCTATGGATACTCGGTATATTGACGTTAATATTTGGCATTATTGGCATGCTAGGTACCCGTGACTTTAGATTACTTGTTGCTTATTTAGTTATCGTTTCGGTAGGCACACTATTAGCAACTTATAGCTTTAGCTCTGCTGCGGGAATCAGTACAGCCCTGTTCTATTTAATTCATTCAACAGTGATCACAGGCGCTTTGTTTTTGCTTGCCGACGTCATGGCATTCGAACGTGGAAAAACAGCTTCTCGTATCGTTACAGGCAAACGTATGGCAAATCACAACACCTACGCCGTTATGTTTCTGATTGCGGCCATCGCAATTATCGGCTTACCTCCATTAAGTGGATTTGCTGGGAAACTCATGATTTTACAAGCCGCACCGGTCTCAACGAGTGGTTTTTGGTTGTGGGGGACAATGCTACTTGCCACCTTAGTGATGTTAATAATGATGAGCCGAACTGGTAGTAAAATGATTTGGCATACTCTGCAGGGTAAACCGAATGAACAATCAGCTCCTATAGGAAAGCGTGTGGCAATCGGGATGTTATTATCGCTCTCATTGATATTAACTATATTTGCTAACCCTATCCGTGACTACACCGATAGTGTTGCTGACGAGTTACTCGATACGCAATCTTACCCGACCACAATCATTGCGCCTAGTAGCGGCGAGGAGAACCAATATGAGTAAAGTGTTTCCAGCTCCATTTCTAACACTAAGCTTATTTGCCATATGGTTGCTGCTATTTAATTCAATAGCACCTGGTGTGGTGATCCTAGGTTTAATTATAACGACCTTAATACCGCTTTTGTTACGGCCCGCTTGGCCTGATTTTAAAACTATTAAAAAGCCACATTTGGCGCTGGTCTATCTCGTTATTTTGATTTTCGATATTATCGTGGCCAACTTTAAAGTGGCTGCTTTAATCTTAGGCCGTAGAAAGCACCTCAAACCTGCTTTGTTTGTATTCCCTCTGGATATGACAGACGAACTGCCTGTAACAATTTTGGCGAGCACTATTACTCTGACCCCTGGAACAGTGTCTTGCGAAATTACTCGGGGTCGCCGAGGCATACTAATCCATGCTTTTTCTGACGAGACACCAGAAGAAACGATTAACGTGATACGTCAGCGCTACGAGCGTCGCTTGAAGGAGATATTCCAATGCTAACGACTGTAATTCACATAGCGTTCGTACTGTTTAGTTTGTCGATTATAATGAACTTCTGGCGGCTTGCTAAAGGTCCTCATCTACCCGACCGAATTCTTGCACTGGATACAGTGTATATAAACTCGTTAGCACTGCTGTTGTTACTCGGCATCTATCAAAATACACAAACATATTTCGAAGCAGCTCTTTTGATTGCAATGTTTGGTTTTGTTAGCACGATTGCAGCGGGTAAGTTTTTACTCCGTGGTGATTTAATTGAATAAAAGAGGAAACCAATGGAAGCTTTAAATCAATTACCGTTGTGGGTACAGTGGGTGATCGCTTTCTTCATCTTAATTGGTGCGGTATTTGCCTTCATCGGTTCGCTTGGTCTTGCAATATTACCTGACTTTTTTACACGCCTACATGCGCCAACTAAAAATACTACCATGGGAATTGGTGGGACAGTAATAGCAGCAATCATATCGACCTCGGCACAGGGCACTCTCACACTCAACGAGTTGCTGATAGCCATTTTCCTATTTCTAACTGCTCCTATCAGTGCTCACATTCTTGCCAAAGCAGCGCTTCACACCGAGCTCCCAAAATTTGCGCCGACACGAGATTTGCGTGATAAAGAAGACGCCTATCAACATGAAACAGACAAATAAAAAGTGGCGCCGAGGCGCCACTTTCTGCGTTGGATCAAAGTAACTAACCCTTAGAAGTAATAACCAAAGTTAATATTAAAGCGATCATTTACTTCACCACCATCAGTAGCAATATTGCCTCCAATGAACGGTTGGTTCTTGGCCTTCACGTAATCGATATACGTATAAAAACCACCGCCTGCTGCTACGGCGACGCCTAGAACATTCATCCAAGTATCGTCCTGGTAGCCGCGCTTATCGGTTATAATGCTATGATCATTATAGAATGTAAGCGAAGTTATCGGTCCAATGTTTACCGGCAACGTATAAGCCACATTCCCTGTATAAACTTTGGCTTCAGTTGGGATAGCATCATAGTAGGCATAGGCACCCATGTAGACGCCACGATTTTCAACCTTTAAGTCATACTCGTAGTCAGCGTACTGTAGCTGAACATTCCAAGGACCATTGTTGTAGTTACCGTGAACACCCCATGCAAAACGATTACCGACGTTTTGGTTTTCATATTCTTGTGCAGCAGTAAAGCCTTCAGCCGCCGAACCTGAATAGAAATTATTACCTTGAGCCGATACACCGATCTCTAAGTTTTCTTCATCACTGAACGTAAACTTGCGAGCGGCACGCAATGCATAACTATTGCTTTCACCAATCGGTAACCCAGGTGTGTCATAAGCGCCCTGACCCGGCAGACGAATACCTACAGTATCGTAGTTGTAACGCGCTGTACGGTCTGTTGCTGAGCCATCAACACCACCCTGTTCATCGGACTTGTGATAAGCGATATCGAAATCCCAGTCATCACCGCGGTAAAGGAATCTAATACCGTTATCGTGCTCATCCTCTAGCCCAATATAAAATGTTGAGTTGAAAAAGTAGCTGTGAGAGTTGTAAGGCATATTACCAAATGGCACTTTAACAACGCCAATTTGGCCTTGCCACTTATCGGTAAAGTTATACCCAAACCAAGCGTGTTTCACGACGTCTTGATACTGGAACCAGCGGTATTCAGCAGAGAGAATAACATCACCGATTTCACCATCAAAATTCAAACGGAAAATATCAAAATCTAGGTCGCCCGTGCGGTTTTCATTGTCACGGTCATAGTTATTGTATTCGTATTGAAAACGAACGGCACCGTGTACTTTAATTGGCCAATTTTCGTTTTCTTCCGTTTTCTCTTCGAGCTTAGCTAAGCGTGCCTGAACCCCTGAATCAGCCACTTCTTCGCTTTGCATACGACGAGACCGTTTGGATTTATTAGCATAATCTTTTTTGGACATCATCTCTTGATGATGTTCTTTCATTTTTTCTTTAGCTTTTTCTTGCTTAGCTAAACGCGCCTCGAGATCTGCCAGCTTTTGCTTTAATGCCTCAATCTCCTTCTGAACCGACTCCTGATCCTGCTGCATCGGTACAGCGTAGACTGGGCTGGCAGCCAGCATTGAGGCGGCTAGCACCCAACTTTTCGTCATGTTGTGCTCCTTACTTTAGATGAAAATACGGGTAACGTTATTATTTTGTCATAAAGTATACCGTAATAAACTTTATTTAGATCAAAAAAAAGACCTCCGCAAGGGAGGCCTTTGTATATATTGTTACGAACTGCAATTAGACAATTTCAGCACGTTCAACGATTTCGAGCAATGCCCAAGATTTATTCTTGGAAAGAGGGCGTGATTCGCGAACAATCACGGTATCGCCCATCTTGCACTGATTCTCTTCATCATGTGCGTGTACTTTAGTTGTACGCGAGATGTATTTGCCGTAGATCGGGTGCTTAACACGACGCTCTACCGCTACAGTGATGGTTTTATCCATCTTGTCGCTCACAACTTTGCCTTGCAGTGTACGAACACGTTTTTCTTCAGCCATTACGCACCTGCCTTCTCATTTAAGATGGTTTTAATACGTGCGATATCGCGACGTACTTGCTTCATCATGTGAGTCTGATTCAGCTGACCTGTTGCCGCTTGCATACGCAGGTTGAACTGCTCACGACGCAAGTTCAGCAATTCTTCTTGCAGCTGCTCAACGGTTTTTTCTTTAAGTTCACTTGCTTTCATCACATTACCGTCCGAGTAACAAAAGTGGTTTTGAATGGCAATTTACGTGCCGCAAGGCGGAACGCTTCACGTGCCAGTTCTTCAGAAACACCGTCCATTTCGTACAGTACGCGACCTGGCTGAATCTGTGCTACCCAGTATTCAACGTTACCTTTACCTTTACCCATACGAACTTCTAATGGCTTCTTGGTAATAGGCTTGTCTGGGAATACACGGATCCAGATTTTACCTTGACGCTTAACGTGACGAGTCATCGCACGACGGCCGGCTTCGATTTGACGCGCAGTCATACGACCACGGTCAACTGCTTTTAGTCCGAAGCTTCCGAAGCTGACTTTGTTACCTGATTGCGCAAGACCACGGTTACGGCCTGTGTGAACCTTACGGAATTTTGTACGCTTTGGTTGTAACATATCGTCTCCCCTTACTTACGGTTTTTGCCGCGTTTTGGAGCTGGTTTTTCCTCGGTTGGAAGTCCACCAAGAACTTCGCCACGGAAAATCCAAACTTTAACGCCGATGATACCGTAAGTGGTATTCGCTTCAGAAGTTGCGTAATCGATGTCTGCACGAAGTGTGTGCAGAGGAACGCGTCCTTCACGGTACCACTCAGTACGTGCAATCTCTGCACCGCCCAAACGACCGCTTACTTCGACCTTGATACCTTTAGCACCAAGACGGATAGCGTTTTGAACAGCGCGCTTCATAGCACGACGGAACATAACACGACGTTCCAACTGACCTGAGATATTATCAGCAACAAGTTGCGCATCCAATTCTGGCTTACGCACTTCAGAAATGTTGATTTGCGACGGAGCGCCAGTCAACTTCTGAACTTGTTGGCGAAGCTTTTCAACGTCTTCACCTTTTTTACCGATAACAACGCCAGGGCGTGCAGTATGAATAGTCACACGAACACTCTTAGCTGGACGCTCGATAACGATACGAGATACTGATGCGTTGCGTAGTTCTTTAGTCAGGAACTTACGTACCTGATGATCACTGTGCAAGTTGTCAGCAAATTCGTTTGTATTCGCATACCAGGTTGCATTCCATGGTCTGGAGATACCTAGGCGAATACCATTAGGATGTACTTTCTGACCCATAATTTATCTCCTAGCTATCCGACACGACCACAGTAATGTGGCTGGTGCGCTTAAAGATACGATCCGCACGGCCTTTGGCACGTGGCTTGATACGCTTCATGGTCGGACCTTCGTCGACGAAGACGCGAGCCACTTTCAGCTCATCGATGTCCGCACCTTCGTTGTGCTCCGCGTTAGCGATCGCTGACTCAAGTACTTTCTTAACCAAGCCAGCGGCTGCTTTAGGGCTGTACGCAAGAATGTCCAGTGCTTTTTCAACTGGCAAACCGCGAATTTGGTCAGCAACCAAACGGCCTTTCTGAGCAGAAACGCGGGCGAATTGGTGTTTAGCAATAGCTTCCATCACTTTCTACCTCTTACCGTTTCTTCGCTTTCTTATCAGCAGCATGGCCGCGATAAGTACGGGTTGGTGCGAATTCACCCAGCTTATGACCGATCATTTCGTCAGAAACGAATACCGGTACGTGCTGACGACCGTTGTGTACAGCGATAGTCAAGCCGATCATATCTGGAATAATCATTGAACGACGGGACCAAGTCTTAATTGGCTTTTTATCCCCGGCTTCCAACGCTTTCTCCACCTTATTTAGCAGGTGAAGGTCAATAAATGGACCTTTTTTAAGAGAACGTGGCATGTTAAATCCTCAACTCTTATTTGTTGCGACGGCGTACGATGAACTTATCAGTACGCTTGTTCTTACGGGTTTTGTAGCCCTTAGTCGGAGTACCCCAAGGTGTCACTGGGTGACGACCACCAGAAGTACGACCTTCACCACCACCGTGCGGGTGATCAACTGGGTTCATCGCCACACCACGAACGGTAGGACGAACACCACGCCAGCGCTTCGCGCCCGCTTTACCCAATTGACGCAGCATGTGTTCTGCGTTACCCACTTCACCGATGGTCGCTCGACCGTCAGACTGTACACGGCGCATTTCGCCAGAACGCAAACGGATAGTGACATATGCACCATCACGCGCCAGGATTTGGCCATACGCACCTGCTGAACGAGCCAGCTGTGCACCTTTACCTGGTTGCATTTCGATTGCGTGTACTACAGTACCTACTGGGATGTTGCGCATAGGTAAGCTGTTACCCGCTTTAATTGGCGCATCAGAACCTGAAGCAATGCGGTCGCCCACATTCAAATTCTTAGGAGCCAAAATGTAGCGACGCTCACCGTCTGCGTACAATACCAATGCGATATTCGCTGAACGGTTCGGATCGTATTCAATACGCTCTACCTTTGCAGGGATACCGTCTTTATTACGCTTAAAGTCGATAATACGGTAGTGATGTTTATGACCACCGCCGATGTGACGTACAGTGATACGTCCATTGTTATTACGACCGCCCTTCTTGCTGTTTTTGTCCAGCAATGGAGCAAAAGGCTTGCCTTTGTACAGGTCCTGACCGACGACTTTTACGACGTGGCGTTGACCCGGAGACGTAGGCTTACTTTTAACTACAGCCATGATAATTCCTCCTGTTACTCAGCGCCGCCAACGAAGTCGATGTCAGCACCCTCTTTCAGGGCCACATACGCTTTTTTCCAGTCGCTACGTTTACCGAAGCGGAAACCAGTGCGTTTAGATTTACCCTTAACGTTCACTGTGCGTACGTTTTTAACTTCAACTTCAAAAAGTTTTTCGACAGCTGCTTTGATTTCGGACTTAGTCGCATCTTTAGCTACTTTGAAAACTACAGTGTTGTAGCCTTCAGCAGTCATGGTGCTCTTTTCCGAAACGTGAGGTGCCAAGATTACATTAAGTAAACGTTCTTCGCGCATCATGACAACACCTCCTCAAGCTGCTTAACTGCGTCAGCAGTCATCAGGACGTTTTCAAACGCGATTAAGCTTACTGGGTCGATGCCTTGAACATCACGTACGTCAACTTTATGCAAGTTGCGTGACGCAAGGAACAAGTTCTCGTCAACTTCTTTAGTCACGATCAAAACGTCGTTCAGGTTCAATTCTTTCAACTTCGCAACGAGTTGTTTAGTCTTTGGCGCTTCAAGCTCAAAGTTCTCAACAACCTGCAAACGGTCTTGACGAATCAATTCTGACAGGATGCTTTTTACAGCACCGCGGTACATTTTTTTGTTAACTTTCTGTTCGTGGTTTTGCGGTTTCGCCGCAAAAGTAGTACCACCTGAGCGCCAGATTGGGCTACGGATAGTACCGGCACGTGCACGACCCGTGCCTTTTTGACGCCATGGTTTCTTACCACCACCAGCAACTTCAGAACGAGTTTTCTGAGCTTTGGTACCCTGACGAGCACCCGCTGCATATGCAACAACTACCTGGTGGACAAGTGCTTCGTTGAACTCACGTCCAAAGGTAGCTTCGGAAACCTCAAGAGCGCCTTTTGCGTCTTTCAATGTTAATTCCATCACCATTCTCCTCAGACGTTACGCCTTGACCGCAGGTTTAACGATCACATCGCCACCGGTAGCGCCAGGGACAGCACCTTTAATCAATAAAAGGTTGCGTTCAGCGTCTACACGAACCAACTCAAGTGATTGAGTTGTCACGCGCTCGTTACCCATTTGACCGGCCATTTTCTTGCCTTTGAAAACTTTACCTGGTGATTGGTTTTGACCAATTGAACCAGGAGCACGGTGCGATAATGAGTTACCGTGGGTAGCGTCTTGAGTGCGGAAGTTCCAGCGTTTTACGGTACCAGCAAAGCCTTTACCTTTAGACGTACCTGTAACATCCACTTTCTTAATTTCTGAGAATACTTCTACTGTAATCTCAGAACCTACTGCGAAATCATCGCCTTCGCCGTCTTCTAAACGAAATTCCCAAAGACCACGACCTGCCTCAGTACTCGCCTTAGCAAAATGACCTGCTGAAGGCTTGTTTACGCGGCTAGCTTTCTTTTCGCCTGTGGTTACTTGAAGCGCACGATAACCGTCAGTTTCCTCAGTTTTAACCTGAGTCACGCGGTTAGCCAGCACTTCGATCACAGTAACAGGAACAGAAGCGCCGTCTTCCTGGAAGACACGCGTCATTCCTACTTTACGACCGACTAGACCTATAGCCATTGTTAAAACCTCTCGTGTGTAATCCTATTACTGCCCACTTAACCCAAGCTGATCTGTACATCAACGCCAGCTGCCAAATCCAAACGCATTAACGCGTCAACAGTTTTGTCAGTTGGGTCCATGATATCGATCAGACGCTTGTGGGTGCGGATTTCGTACTGGTCACGCGCATCTTTGTTTACGTGTGGAGAAATCAGCACGGTGAAGCGTTCTTTCCGAGTTGGCAGTGGAATTGGTCCACGTACCTGCGCGCCAGTGCGTTTTGCAGTATCAACGATCTCTGCAGTTGACTGGTCAATCAGACGGTGATCGAACGCTTTCAATCGAATCCGAATTCTTTGATTAGCCATAAAAAATCAAAGCCTCAAATTAAAGAGCATTTAAAAAAGAGCACAGACAAACGCAACCTCCCTGGCACATACCGGGGGTGCGATTATCTACGTCAACCATTCAATCCCCTATCGGGACTGTTGTGGAACACCAATTAAGCAAGTCGCTAAACTTAAACAAAAATTGATGTGGTCGCGAATTATACAGCTTCGCGACCGGTTGTCAACATTTAGCAGTAAGTAGGTCGCGCCTATGGCGCTACTTTAGGGGTTTACTTGCGCCAAAGGCGCAAGCTACCAAAGGCGCAAGCTACCCAAAGGCGCAAGCTACCAAAGGCGCAAGCTGCGTAAACGGGTAAGTTACTTCGCGAGGTCTTCCACCTGCCGCCAGACGCGCATTAAATTGCCACCCAAGATCATTTTAATTTCTTCATCGGTGTAACCGCGGTCTAGCAAACCCTGAACCAAATTAGGATAACTCGACACGTCTTTCAAGCCCACAGGTAATGAATCGCCTACGCCATCGTAGTCCGAGCCAATCCCAATATGCTCAACACCAATCAACGCTTTCACATGGTCGATATGGTCTAGGACTTGGTCAAGCGTCGCATACGGATATGGGTTGTTGTTCTCGATCTCCGCAATACGCTGCTTTGCTTCCTCAGACTCTTCGCCATACTGTTCTTTTACTGCCTCAATACGCTTTTTAAGCATATCGCGATAGCGGTTGGCTTGCTTTGCAACAAATGAAGACCCAAAGTTGATTTGAATGACACCGCCGTTTTCACCAAGCTTTTTCAGCATGTCGTCACTCATGTTGCGTTCAAAACCTGGTGTGTACTGACGTAAAGACGAATGTGACGCGATAACGGGCGCCTCACTGATCTCGATAACTTGATAAAACGCATCATCGGAGATATGTGAAACATCGACCATCACACCGATATCATTCATTGCTTTCACAAGCTTCTTACCAAAAGGTGATAAACCATCCCATTGGCGACGGATATCGTATGATGAATCCGAGATATGGTTGGACTGTGAGTGCGCCAACGTAATGTAGCGAATACCGCGCTTGTAGAAGTGCTCAAGGTTGGCAAGATCACCCTCGATGGGGGTGCCGTTTTCCATTCCCAAGGCAATAGACATTAAGCCTTTTTCAGTGTTTTCCTTCACTTGCTCTGTCGTATAAGCCATAGCGAATTTATCTGGCGCACGACCGACGAGAGCCTCCATACTATCTATAAGCTCATTCGCTAGTTGAATACTCCCACCACTCTGTTCGTAATGCGCAGGAATATAAATTGACATAAAGGGGGCATTTAAACCGCCCTCTACCGCTCTTGGATAATCAAAATCTCCACCTTCGGTAGCGACGGTCACATCCTCCCACTCGTTATGAATACGATAGGGGACGTCGATGTGCGTATCGATAAGTAGGTTTTCTTTCGCTAGCATACGTGCTTTATCGCTAGCGGTATATTCTTCAGCAAAACTAGATGTTGCGGTAGCGACAAGTGCCGCTAGTGCCGTCATTGTAATTGTCTTTTTTAACATGCAAGTTCCTTAACACAACCAAAACAGAGAACTTGCAGATTAACAAAACTTTAACCCTGACGCACTAGCGATGAACTCGCGGCGGTCACCGCACCGATGATAACTGTCCCTAACACCGGTGCGATTAACCAAACCAACCACCATTGAGTGAGATACGCCATGGTGATTACTCGCTTTTGTTGTCGTCGTTTGACTCAGCTGAGTCATCCCGTGATTCACGTGAAGCAAGAGCTTCTTCGCTAAACAGTTCAGTAGTGATTTCATCGAGAGTGGATACAACAGCATCTTTTGATGCTTGCCACAGTGACTCAGAAATTGAACTGACCTCAGTTTGAAGAGCTCTACGGATGCTACTCTCTTGACTATCTTGAGCCATTGCAGGGACTGAACTCAATGCGGCAACGGCTGACAAAGTGATAATAAATTTTTTCATGGCTGTGCTCCTTTGAAGGTAACGTATTAATTAAGTCGCTATTACTCTTTCAAAGGTTGTGCCAACTTTATAAAAATTATAATCGATTGTTTTTAAATACTTTTTTAGGACGTTGGTTTTATCACTTTCTTCGGCTTGGTGAAAAAATCACACCGCTTTACAAAACACACTAAATTTTAGTCAATATCGCTACTGAATATCAGCGAGACGTAAGGAGCTATCTGTCCGGAACTCAATAGCGCCCTCAATAAGCGCTTCAGCATCATTTAAACGAGGCCCTTTTATACTCAAGAACTGGCGCCATTTTTTTCCGCCAGGCTGTCCTTGGAAAAGTCCAAGCATGTGACGCACAACGTGCCACGCGCGACCACCTGCGGCAATGTGTTGCTGAATGTACGGAATCATCTGACGCGCCACACTTTCTCGTGAAATAGAGGTAGGGTTTGATGTATATAGGGTTTCTAACTCAGTCAACAACCACGGGTTCTGATATGCTTCGCGTCCAATCATTACGCTATCCACATGGGCTAAATGTAACTGAGTCTCTGCTAGTGTTTTAATGCCGCCATTGATAGCTATCGGTAATTCGGCGTAGCGTTGCTTCGCACGATAAACGCGGTCATATTGCAAAGGCGGTATTTCTCTATTCTCTTTCGGGCTTAACCCATTGAGCCAAGCCTTCCGCGCGTGAAGTGTGAGTTGATCAGTGCCTGCCTCGACACAAGCATCTAGAAATTGATATAAAAACTCATCGCTATCGTGCTCATCAATCCCTAGACGGGTTTTAACCGTCACTGGAATGTCTACTTCGGCTTTCATCGCCTTAATGCAATCACTGACTAATTTCGGTTGTGCCATCAAGCAAGCACCAAAACTGCCATTTTGAACTCGGTCTGAAGGACATCCTACATTAATATTAACCTCGTCATAGCCGCGAGTTTGCGCTTGAACTGCACACTGTGCCATTGCGCTCGGATCAGCGCCACCCAATTGAAGCGCAACGGGATGTTCCTCATCGTTGTAAGCTAGGAAATCTTGCTGACCATAGATAATGGCGCCAGTGGTCACCATATCGGTGTACAACAATGTATTGGGGCTTAATAAACGATGAAAGTATCGACAATGGCGATCCGTCCAATCCAGCATCGGGGCGACTGAAGCAAAATGAGGGTATAGCTTTGACAACGAAAACTCCTGTAGCTTATGGCGGTAACGCTAAAAACTCGACTGGCTATGTGAGGTGCCATTATATCTGTTTTATATTGTTCAGAACACCACGTTAGTTCCGAAATAGGACGATATGATTTACACTTTAGTAAAAACGATTATTGTGTCGAGCGTTGCTTGGCTGATAAATCTAATTACAATCAAAGCCAGCAGATGAAAAGGTCATATATGGGAACTATCGAAACAGAGCGATTAATTAGTAAGGCCGAGAAGCTTTGTCAAAACCGTGGCGCGCGATTAACGTCTACGCGTCGTGAAGTCTTTCGTATTCTGGCAGCTCAAAAAGGTGCGGTTGGTGCCTATGATTTGCTTGACTTGCTCAAGGGCTCTGTTCCTAACGCAAAGCCGCCAACGATCTACCGTGCGCTCGACTTTCTTCAAGAGCAAGGTTTTGTTCACAAGATCACTTCATCGAATAGTTTTGTTCTTTGCTCGCATTTTGAGCATCAACACCCTGTCCAAATGTTAATTTGTGATCGCTGTGGAGATGTTCAAGAAATTCACTCTGAAGGCGTTTACTCCGAACTGCAATCGCAGGCTGAGGATCAGGGCTTTCTGGTCAAAGAACAAACCATAGAAGCACATGGTTTATGTGCTAAATGTCATTAGTACTTACTACAACAACAGGAAATACCAATGAAGTTAACTCACCTCCTTGGTGTAGCTGTCGCAAGCATGGCGGTCTCTCAGGCCATTAATGCCCAAGCGTTTGACGACAAGTTCCGCCAGTTGAATGATGATAAATATCGTTCTCCCAACATATACAGAACAGCCTCTGGTGCGCCCGGGCATGGTTATTGGCAGCAGCAAGCTGATTACGATATTCAAGTCACTTTGAATGACGATAACCAAAGCATTAATGCGCGTAGTACGATTACCTACACGAATAACTCACCCGATACATTACGTTACATTTGGGTACAGCTGGACCAAAACCGATTCAAGAAAGATTCTATCGGTCCTCAAGCTTCGGCAACCAATGCTGATCGAATGAAAAAAGTCAGCTTTAGCCAAATGGAAACGATGATGACTCAAGAAGAGTTTCCAGCGGGCTATACCATCACTGACGTCTCGGACCCTCGCGGCGAACAGATGGATTACATCATCAATGACACGATGATGCGTATTGACTTAGATAAGCCCCTGAAATCGGGTGAGTCCATTGAATTCAATATTGGTTGGAAGTTCAACATCATTGAAGCCGACGTACTCGGTGGCCGTGGTGGTTATGAATATTTCGAAGACGACGGAAACTACTTGTACGAAATGTCACAATGGTTCCCTCGTGTCGCTGCTTACTACGATGCTGAAGGTTGGCAAAACAAGCAATTCATGGGTCGTGGCGAATTCACCTTGGAATTTGGTAACTACGAAGTAGCAATTACCGTACCTGCCGATCATATCGTTGCAGCAACGGGTACATTGCAGAACCCTGATGAAGTCCTAACCGACGAGCAACAGCAGCGTTTAGAAGAAGCTGAAACAGCTGACAAGCCAGTTAAAATTGTCACACAAGAAGAAGCTTTGGAGAACGAAAAAGAAGGGACTTCTGAGACTAAAACTTGGGTATTTAAAGCCGATAACGTTCGCGATTTCGCGTGGGCTTCATCACGTAAGTTTATTTGGGATGCTCAAGGGTTTGATAACGGTGAAAGCGACGTTTTAGCGATGTCGTTCTACCCTGAAGAGGGTAACCCTCTGTGGGAACGCTACTCAACTGCATCCATTATCCACACTATCGAAAACTATAATAAATATAGTTTTGCATACCCATACCCTGTTGCTATCTCAGTTAATGGTCCGGTCGGTGGTATGGAATACCCTATGCTGACCTTCAATGGTCCGCGTCCATACGTTAACGAAGAGAGTGGAGAGAAGTACTACTCAAAACGTACTAAATATGGCTTGATCTCTGTCATTATTCACGAAATTGGCCACTCTTATTTCCCAATGATCGTGAACTCAGACGAGCGTCAGTGGACTTGGATGGATGAAGGTCTAAATACCTATCTTCAATTCCTTGCAGAGCAAGCGTGGGAAGACGACTATCCGTCTTGGCGTGGAGAAGCTCGCAATATCACAGGTTACATGGCTAGCCGTAATCAAATGCCGATTATGACAAACTCAGAATCAATTCTGCAGTTCGGTAATAATGCGTATGGTAAGCCTGCGACCGCGCTCAATATTTTGCGTGAAACCATTGTTGGTCGTGAATTGTTTGACTTTGCATTCCGTGAATACTCACGTCGCTGGAAATTCAAACGCCCAACTCCTGAAGATTTCTTCCGTACCTTAGAAGATGCATCAGGTGTTGATCTTGACTGGTTTATTCGCGGCTGGTTCTACACCACTGACCACGTAGATATCTCGCTCGACAAAGTAAACCTGCTAACCGTCAATACTCAAGATCCAGAAGTCGAAAAGGCTTGGAAGAAAGAAGTTGATCAGCAAGATCCAAAATCTATCACTGCGATTCGCAATGAAGATATGGTCAAGAAGATTGCTCAACAAGAACACCTTCGTGACTTCTACAACGAGAATGACGAGTACACCGTCACTAATGCGGACCGTAACGAATACAAAAAGTTACTTGATGGCCTAGATGACGAACAGAAGCAAATGCTGAAAAACGGCAAAAACTTCTACGTGCTCGACTTTAGTAACAAAGGCGGGTTGGTGATGCCTATTTTACTAGACCTACATTTCGCTGACGGTACTAAAGAACACGTTCGTATTCCTGCTGAAATCTGGCGCCGTTCGCCGGAGCACGTAAGCAAGCTGTTGATTCGTGATAAGAAGATTGACCAAATTGTAGTTGACCCGTATTGGGAGACTGCTGATACCGATACTTCGAATAACTACTGGCCAGCTCGTGCTGTACCATCGCGTATTGAGTTATACAAACGTGATCATGGTGATGACAGTATGATGGAACGCTACAACGAGGAATTAGACACGGATGATAAAAACGCTGAAGAGTAATATTTCGCGTTCTATTATCGGTTTAATCGCCTCTTGTGCGCTGCTACCTCAGGTAGCAGCGCACAAATATTTTTTTGGCTTAACCGATGTGAGTTGGAACGCTCATACAGGTAATATTGAGGTGGTACATCAATATACCTTACACGACGTCGAACTGGCTATTGGTCGTTTTTTTAATACCCCCTTCAGAATTGACCAACCCGACGCCGAGCGCAAGGTTAAAGAATGGCTCAATGCACGTTTTTCAATGACCACTTCCGATGGCGAGCCGATAGCGTTGGATTGGGTGGGCTTGGAAGCGGATTTTCAGAACCTATGGCTTTATCAAGAAAAATCTCATTCAAAAACCGAATTTTGTAATTGGGAAATAACAAACCGTGTTATGCTTTCCACATACCCTGCTCAAGTGAACACAGTGAATGTTAAAGGCGATGACATCACGCGAGGAATTACACTTAACGAGCAGCGTGACACAAAAAAAATCAATTGCGGTAAGTAAAAGGTAATTATTTATGGACGCAGCGTTCGTCAACCCATTTTTGAACGCACTTCAAAACGTGCTTTCAATGATGGCTCAAATAGAGCTTAAGCCAGGAAAGCCTCAAATTAAAAAGGATGAATACGCTCGTGGCGATGTGTCGGGCATCATTGGAATGGTAGGTCCACAAGTTAAAGGCTCCTTTTCAATATCCTTTGAAGAAAATCTAGCCTGTGAAATCATGCATAAGATGTTGGGCGAGCTACCCGATTCAGTGGATGAAGAGGTATGCGATATGGTGGGTGAAATCACTAATATGGTTACAGGCGGTGCCAAAAAGGAGCTCGCCGAGCGCGGTTTTGAGTTTGATATGGCCACACCAATCGTCGTCTCGGGACGCGACCATACTATATCTCATCGCTCTGAGGGCGCAAAGCTGATCATGCCCTTCAACCATGTTGCCGGTAAGGCATACATCGAAATATGTTTTGATAAGCTGAGAGCCTAGTTGTTGCTAAGCTCTCTTTTTATAAGTTAATAGCGCTCATCATCAGACGCTCGAGCAAAATTATCAAACCGCGATAGATGCCCATGGAATTTAAGTTCAACTTTACCGATGGGTCCATTCCTTTGCTTACCAATGATAATCTCCGCTAATCCTTTCTCTGCACTGTCTGGGTGATAAACCTCATCACGGTAGATAAACATAATAACGTCAGCATCCTGCTCGATCGATCCAGACTCGCGCAAGTCGGAGTTGACAGGACGCTTATCTGAGCGTTGCTCAAGTGAGCGGTTAAGCTGTGAAAGCGCTACGACAGGAACACTCAATTCCTTAGCTAAAGATTTTAATGAGCGCGAGATCTCAGCAATTTCAAGTGTACGATTTTCTGACATCCCCGGTACTGTCATTAACTGCAAGTAATCCACCATAATCATCGATAACCCACCGTGATCTCGCGCAACACGACGAGCCCTAGAGCGAACTTCTGTCGGTGTTAATCCGGAGGAATCATCGATATACAGATTATTCTTATCATTGAGAATGTTCATGACTGAGGCAATACGAGCCCAATCATCATCCTCCAAACGTCCCGTCCTCACACGGTTTTGGTCAACGCGACTGAGTGATGCCAGCATACGCATCATGATTTGCTCAGATGGCATTTCTAAACTAAACACCAGCACCGGTTTTTCTTCGTTCATTGCGACGTTTTCGGCTAAGTTCATCGCGAAGGTGGTTTTACCCATCGACGGTCGAGCGGCAACAATAATAAGATCTGAAGGCTGCAGACCGGCAGTCATCTGGTCTAAATCATGGAAGCCAGTCGATGTGCCTGTTACACCGTTATGATTTTTTATGTTGCTAAGCGTCTCTATTTTCTCAATCGTCTTAGCCAGAATATCACTGACCCCCTTGGGGCCTTCCGTTGCACTAGTGCGCTTCTCCGCAATACGAAATACTTTACTCTCCGCCTCATCGAGTAACTGTTGGCTCGTTCGTCCTTGGGTATCGTAACCTGACTCGGCAATATCATTCGCTGCGGCAATCATCTCTCTGAGCACCGCCCGCTCTCGTACAATATTGGCATAAGCGACAATATTGGCTGCACTCGGTGTATTTTTCGAGATTTCACCTAGATACGCAAAGCCACCCACGGCGTCGAGCTCAGTGTTCGCCTCTAGTTCCTCAGAAACAGTCACTAAGTCCATTGGCTGACTGCTATCGGCGAGGGATTGCATTGCAGTAAAAATCAGTCGATGAGCACGATGATAAAAATCTTGCGCGATAATCAGCCCAGAAACTTTATCCCAAGCGTCATTATCTAACATCAACCCACCCAACACAGATTGTTCGGCTTCGATCGAATGAGGCGCTGAACGCAGCGCCTCAATCGACTTATCTCTTTGCTTATTTTTTTCCGCCATCGTTACAGTCTCTGTACACTCGCCAATGAGCGCTACTATATCGTTAATCGCGACGAATTTCGACAGTTCCTGAGACGGTTGTTAAACCCACTCTCGCACTTCCAGTGCCGACTTCGAAGTTTAATTCTGACGAAGTTCCCCAGCGCGATTCAGTGGGTTTGTCGTTACTAATACGGTTAACAATGTCACCACCAGCATTAGTTGTAATATCAAAACTGGCGTTCGGTATCGCACCGAAAGTAAACGCCATATCGCCGCTCACGGATGAAGCTTTCAATTCACCACTGTCTGCCAATTTAAGCGAAAGATTAATGTCTCCACTGACATTTTTTAAATTAGCTTTCTTGAGACTTGGTAATTCAGCCGTTACATCGCCTGAGACGTTTTGTAAGTAGAACTCTTCCATCATATCGGCGTAAACACTAATATCGCCGCTAACGGCTTGATAATGAGCGACTCTCGCGCTACTGCCTTTATCGCTAATATCCCCACTAACACTTTCTAGCCTGACGGTACCAGCAATAGACCGCGCATCAATGTCACCACTGACAGTACTGACTTCGACACCGCCACCAATATTTTCGACTTTCACATCACCGCTCACGAGGTTTACTTCGATACCTTCTTGCAAATCAAAGGCATCGACATCCATGGATACACCTTTTACATCAAGATGGCTTGATTTAGGCATATAAATAGTTAACTTTGACCCTTCATCATCGTCGAACCACCCATTTTGCTCGGGTGTTTTGATTTGCACCTGCAATGTTGAGCCACGTAGTTCAAAAATAAATTGCTCAGTGCGTTTGTCGAGTGTTCCAGTAACATGAACCACGTTGTCATCACTCGCCATGATCTCGATTGAGCCGCGTTCGTTATCAACAAATACTTCCGTCCCCTTCGGCACTTCCATTTTTTCATCGACACGCTCTTGTGCAACAGCGTTCACTGTTGACAGCGCAACAGCTCCCATCAATAATGCGGTTAAAAATTTCATAGTAATCTCCTCGTTCACCAAGCTTAAATTTGTTTCAATACTGGCTTTTGTTGATAGCTTTGCTCTAATAAAGCCAGTTCTTGTTCGTTAATCCAACGCAACAGCTCCAATTGCTGTGCATTACCAGGGCCAGACGCTAACGCTTCTAATACCGACTGTCGCGCTTTAGCTAGCTGTTGTAGCTGTGTAGTTAATTGCTCATCACTCTGCTCAATTCCAGCAAGTTTGTAACCCCTTTGCAGCGCCGAAACCTGTTGCGCTTGGGTGCTGATCATCTGTGCCGCTGCCGCGTAATAAGGTGATTCATTAGTTCTGATATCTTCTCCTGGCTGAGCACCTTGGTAGCCAACAAAGACAGCCACCGCCAACAGACTCGCGGCGAGCGCCCCACCGGCTGCTGCCCACCATGTACGTGAGCCCTCATCTAAGCGTTCAGTCGTTTGCGCCTCTAAGCGCTGTTCAATACCCTGCCATAAGTCATCACTCGGCTCTATTGCGTCAGGAGTCTCACGTTGGTGCGCAATAAGTGCTTCTAACTGTTGCTCTTTTTCGTTGCTCATAACCACTCCTGCATTAATTTCTTAGCGCGAAAAAACTGGGATTTACTTGTACCTTCGGCAATATGTAACAGGTCAGCAATTTGCTGGTGCGAATAGTCCTGTAACGCATGTAGAACGAAAACCTGTCGTGTTTGCTCAGGCAAGCGGATGATGAACTTATCGAGCTCGCCTAAATCAATGTCGCTACTGTCAGCTTCGTCCAGCGTACTATGGTCAATGGCTCGCTCATTGCGTTTAAACCATCGTGACTGCTTTCGCATTTCTGTAATACCCACATTATTAGCAAGACTAAAAAGCCACGTTGAAAACTTTGCTCGACCATCAAACTTGGGTAATGAACGCCAGGCCTGTACAAAGACTTCCTGTACCAAGTCATCGGCCAGTGAGCGATCAGCAGTTAACCTGAACACCATTCCGTAGACACCACGTACGTAACGCTCATATAAGCGTCTAAACGCATGCTTATCGCCATTGGCAGCTAACTCTATGTCGTTGCTGTCTGACAAGGTTCTCTCCCTGAAAAAAGTTTATTAGCTAATTTATAGAGTAAGTCGCGTTAATGCGAGGCTAGGTTTACAAGGCAGGTAAAAAAAAGCTGCCCTAAGGCTAATGCCGATCAGTTAA
Source organism: Idiomarina sp. T82-3 (assembly GCF_001577655.1). Classification (NCBI taxonomy): domain Bacteria; kingdom Pseudomonadati; phylum Pseudomonadota; class Gammaproteobacteria; order Alteromonadales; family Idiomarinaceae; genus Idiomarina; species Idiomarina sp. T82-3. Next base: position 33,017 of record NZ_LSBQ01000027.1, read on the forward strand.
GAAATTTTCAATGATCGGTTGACCGATCCGGCAGAGTCTTCAAAATCCATAGTCAGAATTTCTGGCTATGGATTTTTTT
>NZ_LSBQ01000008.1:0-120101 GCF_001577655.1 Idiomarina sp. T82-3
AAAAAAATCCATAGCCAGAAATTCTGACTATGGATTTTGAAGACTCTGCCGGATCGGTCAACCGATCATTGAAAATTTCTTAACTGATCGGCATTACCCGCAGGGCTCTTTTTTAAGTGTTCATGGGGTGAACGACAGATTACATCATGCCGCCCATACCGCCCATGCCACCCATGTCGCCCATACCACCCGCAGACTCATCGTCTTTAGGGATTTCGGCAACCATTGCTTCGGTCGTGATCATCAATGAACCAACCGATGCAGCAAATTGCAGTGCAGAGCGAGTAACTTTAGTTGGGTCAAGGATACCCATCTCTAGCATGTCACCGTAGGTGTCATTACCTGCGTTGTAACCGAAGTTACCTTCACCTTCACGTACACGGTTTGCAACAACAGACGCTTCAGCACCTGCGTTATACGCGATTTGACGCAGTGGTGCTTCCATCGCACGTAGCATCATGCGAATACCTACGTTTTGCTCTTCATTGTCGCCGGTTAATTCCGCTAGCTTGCTTGCAGCGCGAACCAAGGCAACGCCACCACCCGGTACAACACCTTCTTCAACCGCAGCACGAGTTGCGTGCAACGCGTCTTCCACTCGAGCTTTCTTCTCTTTCATCTCAACTTCAGTTGCTGCGCCAACTTTAATTACCGCAACACCGCCAGCGAGTTTCGCAAGACGCTCTTGTAGTTTCTCACGGTCGTAATCAGATGAAGTTTCTTCCATCTGTTGTTTGATTTGCGTTACACGGCCTTCAATCGCAGCGTCATCACCATTACCATCAACAACAGTGGTGTTGTCTTTAGTAATAACAACACGTTTAGCAGTACCCAAGTCTTCGAGCTGAGTTTTTTCAAGCTCCATGCCGATTTCTTCAGAAACGACGGTACCACCGGTCAATACCGCGATGTCTTGAAGCATAGCTTTACGACGATCGCCGAAACCAGGTGCCTTAACAGCCGCAACTTTTACAATGCCGCGCATGTTGTTAACAACCAAGGTCGCCAACGCTTCGCCTTCAACGTCCTCAGCGATAATAAGCAGTGGCTTACCTGCTTTCGATACGCCTTCAAGTACAGGCAGTAATTCACGAATGTTCGATACTTTCTTATCAACCAACAAGATGAATGGGTTGTCGAGTTCAACAGAGCCGCTTTCTTGGTTATTGATGAAGTAAGGAGATAAGTAACCACGGTCGAACTGCATACCTTCGACAACATCAAGCTCGTCTTGCAGCGCTTGACCTTCTTCAACGGTAATAACGCCTTCCTGACCGACTTTATCCATCGCCTTAGCAATGATTTCTCCAATGGTGCTATCAGAGTTAGCTGAGATAGTACCTACTTGTGCAATGGCTTTGCTGTCAGCACAAGGTTGAGAGATCTTCTTCAGTTCTTCGACAGCGGCAGTAACTGCTTTATCGATACCGCGCTTCAGATCCATTGGGTTCATACCCGCTGCAACTGCTTTCACGCCTTCGTTTACGATAGCTTGTGCTAAAACCGTTGCAGTGGTTGTACCGTCGCCTGCTTCGTCGTTAGCTTTAGAGGCAACTTCTTTAACCATCTGCGCGCCCATGTTTTCGAACTTGTCTTCAAGCTCGATTTCTTTCGCTACAGAAACACCATCTTTAGTGATGGTTGGTGCGCCGAATGATTTATCTAGAACAACGTTACGGCCTTTAGGACCTAAGGTCACTTTAACCGCGTCTGCAAGGGTGTTTACACCTTTCAACATTCTTTGACGCGCGTTATTGCCAAATTTTACTTCTTTTGCTGCCATTTTTTGATTCCTCTTAACTGTACTCTTAGAGACTGTTTAGATTCGGCTTACTCTTGGATAGCCAAGATGTCGCTTTCGCTCATGATCAGGTATTCTTCGCCGTCAATTTTTTCAGTCTTAACGCCGTACCCTTCATTGAAAAGCACTTTGTCACCCACTTTAACGTCAAGTGGACGTACTTCACCGCTCTCTAAGATGCGTCCGTTGCCAACGGCAACGACTTCACCACGCGTTGATTTTTCTGCTGCTGAGCCAGTTAGAACGATACCGCCTGCCGATTTAGCTTCGACTTCGATACGCTTGATAATGACTCGGTCGTGTAAAGGACGAAGTTTCATTTCTCGATAACTCCTTAACCTATTGTTGTTGATAAAACCCACTGAGTGGGCGTTTAAATTTAGTCGTGACCTTTAAATGGGGTATGATTTTCTGTTATCAAGGTTTGCAAGAAAATTTTTTTCATCATATTCGAGGTGAACATGACTACCCCCATCCGCATGGTTTACACCACTACCGACGATGGCGAAGTTGCTGATAGACTAGCCAAAACAATGATTGAGCGACGTCTAGCCGCCTGCGTAAAAATCGTGCCCAAGGTGAGTTCTTACTATCGCTGGGAGGATAAAGTTCAGTGCGACAGCGAATACTGGTTGGTGATTAAAACCCATCATTGGCAGGTCGCAAACCTTAAGCAGTTTATCAGCGAACAGCACAACTATGATTCACCCGAGTTTATCGTTACAGAAATCGTCGATGGACTTGAGTCATACTTGGACTGGGTTGAGGTACAAACCAAACCATGAAAAAAATATGTTCGACTTTCTTATTTGCGCTAATCAGTTGGAACCTACTCACGGCCAATGCCGTTGCCCAAAGTAGTAATATCTTTGACCAGCAGCCGGAGTTTTTAACGGTCGATCAAGCCTTTAATGTTCAGGTGCTTAGTGAAAAGCCACTCACTATTGGCATTGAGATCCAGCCTGGCTATTACTTGTATCAGCACGCGTTTAAACTCACACCTGCATCGGCTCTTAATCGACCTATCGAGTACCCTCCTGCGGAATCACACGTCGATGAGTTCTTTGGTGAGAGTCAGGTTTACCGAAATTATGTCGAACTGACCTACTCACTCAATGCAGGTGTCAACGAGGTGACCTTTCACTATCAGGGTTGCGCCGACGCCGGCTTATGCTATCCGCCCGAAACACGCACTATTGGTGTTCAAAGTGATACCAATGAGCCCATTAAGGCGGCATCTAATCCTACGGAAAACAACCAGGTTGAACAGGTCGACTTCGCCACCTTAGGTTTATTTTTTCTATTAGGTATCGGACTCGCTTTTACTCCCTGCGTATTTCCCATGTATCCAATCATCTCAGCGACAGTTGTTGGAGACAAACCAAAGACTCTTAAAAACCTCGTCTTTCTTGCCTTCATTTATGTGCAGGGAATGGCTATCACCTATTCGTTGCTAGGACTTATCGTTGCTTCAATGGGGATGCAGTTTCAGGCTTATTTCCAACACCCAGCCATCATTGCCACCTTAGCAATTGCCTTCGCGATTTTTGCCATGAGCATGTTGGATATTATCAACCTACAACTACCGTCGGGTTGGCAATCACGACTAGACCAAATCAGTAGAAACCAGAGCGGCGGTCGAATTGCCGGTGTATTTTCCATCGGCGTGATTTCCGGGTTAGTCGCTTCACCCTGCACGACCGCGCCATTGAGTGGGGCATTGCTGTTCGTTGCACAAACTGGCGAATGGCTCTCTGGCGCTATACTATTGTACGCCCTGAGTTTAGGCATGGGCTTACCACTAATCGTTTTCGCCGCATCCGGTGGAAGGTTACTACCGAAAGCCGGCGCTTGGATGAATATCATCAAGCACTTGCTCGGCTGGTTACTATTAGCTGCTGTGGTTTTCTTATTAGAGCGCCTGTTTAACGACACAGTAAGCTTCTTTTTATGGCTTACTTACTTTGTCGGTCTAGCGGTGTATATGGGACGACATATTAACGATCTGAAGCATCCGTTAAGCCGCACTTTACTCTATCTGCTGGTAACGGCGACAGCCGTCGCTGGTAGCTATTGGCAAGTCGATAAGTATTACTCTGTTAAACAAACTCACGGTTTTTTCACTCAGGTTGAAACGCGAGCAGCGCTTGAGCAACAGCTGAATAACGCACACCAATCTCAGCAGTGGGTGATGGTCGATCTTTATGCAGATTGGTGCGTTGCGTGCAAGGAGTTTGAGCAATATACCTTTTCACGCCGTTCAGTACAGAGTGCACTCAGCGAATTCAAAAAATTGCAAATAGACGTTACCGCGAATACTGCGGAACACAAGCAACTACTCAGCGACTATCAAGTACTGGGATTACCAACGCTTTTATTCTTCTCCCCAAATGGCGAGGAGCTCAAGCAGTGGCGTGTAACCGGCTTTTTGGATGAAGATGCGTTCAATGAACATTTACAAAAGATGAAAGACACTGCAAACTAGAGTTTGCGGCGAAAATCGCTGATAAGACCAGTATTTTACTGCAAACTAGCATAACTCAACTATAATGCAGAAAGTTTTGTCAAAATGGCGGTTAAACTTTACTGAACCGCCATTAATCTTTGACTTTTAACATGTTCGTAACTTTTGGCGGCAATATGCAAAACACTTCTCGACAAAAAAAGCATATTTTGGTTTTAAACGGCCCTAACTTGAACTTATTAGGAAGCCGTGAGCCCAATATATACGGACATGAAACGCTTAAAGATGTTGAACAGTTACTTCAAACACAAGCGAATACGCTCGATGTAACGCTCGAGTGCAAGCAAAGCAATCGCGAATATGAACTGATCGAATGGGTACACGCAGCGGCTAACAAATCCCAGATGATCATCATTAATCCGGGCGCATTCGCGCATACCAGCGTAGCGCTAAGAGATGCATTGCTTGGCGTGGGAATACCTTTTTACGAAGTACACATCTCCAATATTTATCGTCGCGAAGCGTTTCGACATCACTCATATTTGGCAGATATAGCCGAGGGTGTCATTAGCGGCTTCGGGATTTACGGTTACGAGCTAGCGTTAGCTGCGGCTAATCGGCTCATCGATTCAACTCTAGAAAAATAAATTAGAGGTTAAACAGCACCATGGATATCCGCAAGATTAAGAAGCTCATTGAGTTAGTTGAAGAATCGGGCATTTCGGAATTAGAAATTACAGAAGGCGAAGAGTCTGTTCGCATTAACCGCTACAGCCCGCAACCAGCGCAAGCACCTATCCAATACAGTGCCGCGCCTCAACAAGCAGCTCCTGCACCGGCAGCACCGCAAAGTTCTGACAGCGCGCCGGCTGAGTCAGAGGAAATCTCAGGACATATCGTTCGCTCACCAATGGTAGGCACCTTCTATGAAGCACCCTCACCAGACGCAAGTCCATTCGTGACTGTCGGCTCACGTGTTAATGCAGGCGACACGCTGTGTATCGTTGAAGCGATGAAAATGATGAACCAAATCGAAGCCGATAAGAGTGGCGTTATTAAGCAAATCTTGGTCGAAAACGAAGAACCCGTTGAATTTGACCAACCTCTGTTCGTCATTGAATAAGATTAAACCGGGAACGCATCATGTTAGATAAAGTGGTCATAGCAAACCGCGGTGAGATTGCACTTCGCATTCTGCGCGCGTGTAAAGAGCTAGGCATCAAAACGGTCGCTGTTCATTCAACGGTCGACCGTAACTTAAAGCACGTCTTATTAGCGGATGAAGCGATATGTATCGGTAAAGCGCCCGCAGCAGAGAGTTATCTCGATATTCCGAGAATTATCAGTGCCGCTGAAATTACCGACGCCGCCGCTATTCACCCAGGCTACGGCTTTCTTGCTGAAAATGCTGATTTTGCTGAGCAGGTGGAAAAATCAGGTTTTGTTTTCGTAGGTCCTACGGCAGACGTGATTCGCTTAATGGGCGATAAAGTATCAGCCATTAAAGCCATGAAAAAGGCGGGGGTACCTTGTGTACCGGGTTCAGACGGCCCGTTGGACGACGACGATGAGCGCAACATTAAATTAGCAAAACGCATCGGTTATCCAATCATCATCAAAGCAGCTGGCGGTGGTGGCGGTCGTGGTATGCGTGTTGTCCGTCAAGAAAGCGAGCTACTCGGCGCTATTCGCATGACTCAAAACGAAGCGCGCGCGGCCTTTGGCAACCCTGTTGTCTACATGGAGAAATTCCTTGAAAACCCGCGTCACGTTGAGGTGCAGGTATTGGCCGATGGCCAAGGTAATGCGGTCCACTTAGGTGAGCGCGATTGCTCCATGCAGCGTCGCCATCAAAAAGTAGTCGAAGAAGCGCCTGCCCCAGGTATTACGCCAGAAATGCGTAAGTTCATCGGCGAGCGTTGTGCCAAAGCGTGTATCGAAATCGGCTACCGCGGCGCTGGTACCTTCGAGTTCTTGTACGAAAACGGTGAGTTTTACTTCATCGAAATGAACACACGGATTCAGGTGGAGCACCCCGTTACCGAAATGGTCACAGGTATCGATTTGATCAAAGAACAACTGCGTATTGCCGCGGGTCGTCAACTATCTTTCAATCAGGAAGATGTGGTGATTCGAGGTCACGCAGTTGAGTGCCGTATCAATGCGGAGGACCCTGAGACCTTTGTGCCTTCGCCGGGCCAAATTACTCGCTTCCACTCACCGGGTGGGTTTGGTGTGCGTTGGGATTCACACGTATATGCAGAATATAAAGTGCCTCCTAACTATGATTCGATGATCGGCAAACTAATAACATACGGTGAAAATCGTGACATCGCTATCGCTCGTATGCGTAATGCGTTGAACGAGCTGATTATCGAAAACATTAAAACCAATATTCCATTGCAAAAGTCGATCATGGCTGACGAAAACTTCCAACACGGTGGTACCAATATTCACTACCTTGAGAAGAAACTTGGCCTTGGGGGTCACTAAACAGTGCCCTGGATTCAACTGACATTATCAAGTTCAGAAGAGCATGCCCCCCAAGTGGGTGACATGCTCATGGCCAACGGTGCACAAGCGGTGACTTATCGCGATGGTGCTGACACGCCAATTTTCGAGCCGCCACTGGGCGAGGTCTTACTATGGCAACATACCTTAGTGACTGGCTTATTCGATGCCGATATCGATATGAAGCCTGTCGTAGCTAACTTAGAGAAAGCTAAAGTTCTACCCAAACCACTGCAGTACAAACTCGATGGACTTGAAGATAAAGACTGGGAACTCGAATGGATGGATAACTTTCATCCTATTCAGTTTGGTAGACGGCTATGGATCTGCCCAAGTTGGCGCGATATTCCAGAGCCCGATGCCGTCAATATATTGCTTGATCCCGGCATGGCATTTGGTACAGGGACTCACCCGACGACGGCGATGTGTCTCGAATGGCTTGATGCTCATGTAAAAGGTAACGAGCAGATAGTGGACTTTGGTTGCGGTTCTGGAATCTTGGGTATTGCCGCGCTTAAACTGGGTTCTGCTCATGCGCTAGGCATTGATATCGATAAGCAAGCACTTATATCGACACAAGAAAATGCTGAGCGCAATCATGTCGCCGATAAATTTGACGTCTACTTGCCTGAACAGCACCCAAACCTTCGAGCTGATATTGTATTAGCTAATGTACTTGCTGGTCCGTTGCGTGAATTAGCTCATGTTATCAAAGAGTTCGTGAAACCAGGTGGGCGTCTCGTGCTATCAGGCATACTCGCACGCCAAGCGCAATCAGTCATGGATGCTTATGCGCCGGAAATCAAATTTGAAACACCAACTCAACAAGATGAATGGATCATGTTGGCAGGATACCGCGCAGAGTGACTCTGCGCGACTTTTGTCAATAGTAAAAAATTAAAAAAAGACCAAATTTGCATACTTTTTAGCCTTTCCTTTATCCCATAAATTCCATAAAATTCTCTCCCTTTTCGCTGAGTAGTTTTTGACCGATGCGGATTGGACCATATTCTTTACCTAATAACCTGATTTTAGCGCCAATGGCCGGGGTCACTGACCAGCCGTTCCGACAGCTTTGCTATAAGCTCGGTGCTGGCATGACAGTGTCAGAGATGCTGTCGAGTAACCCGAAGGTATGGCAAACAGACAAATCGATGCAACGCATGGATCACTCTGGTGAATTAGGTATCCGGTCGGTACAAATTGCAGGTTCTGAGCCTGAGTTGATGGCACAGGCAGCGAAAATAAATGTCAGCCAAGGCGCTCAGATTATTGATATCAATATGGGCTGCCCGGCAAAAAAAGTAAATAAAAAGCTCGCGGGGTCGGCATTAATGCAGCACCCCGCGCTTGTAGAAAGCATTTTAACAGCAGTGGTTGAGGCGGTTGATGTACCCGTGACTTTAAAAACAAGGACGGGTTGGAACCTAGACCACAAAAATGGAATTGAAATCGCTCAAATAGCCGAACGTTGCGGTATTCAGGCGTTAGCCGTACATGGACGCACACGCGCCTGCATGTATAAAGGTGAAGCAGAATACAACACCATTCGTGCGATTAAAGAGACAATATCAATTCCTGTCATTGCTAACGGAGATATTACGTCGCCCGAGCAAGCAGCACACGTGCTTAGATACACGGGAGCCGACGCCATCATGATTGGACGTGGTGCGCAAGGTAACCCTTGGATATTTAAGCAAATACAGTACTTCCTTGAGTACGGAGAGCACTTACAAGCACCTCCGCTCGACGAAGTCGCCCACACTGTCGTAGAGCATGTGAAAGCCTTACATCAGTTTTACGGCGAATACAAAGGTGTGCGAATCGCTCGTAAGCACGTTGGCTGGTATCTCAATGAGCGTCCCAATGGGCGCGAGTTTCGCCAAGCGTTTAACGGTATTGAAGAAGCTGAACAGCAGATTAATACCTTGGAACATTATTTTTTGTCACTGTAGGAAAGAGATAAGCGCATTATGTTTGATCAAAACCCAAATCGTGAGAACACGTCTCCTTTAACCACTATTGGAAATAACTCACAACCTAAGCCGTTACGTGACTCAGTCAAACAAGCTATCAACAGCTTCTTACGTCAACTCGACGGTCAAGATCCAGAAGAGCTGTATGAGCTTGTTTTATCCGAAGTGGAAGCACCACTGCTCGAAGAAGTCATGACCTATACTCGAGGGAATCAAACGCGCGCGGCCACCATGCTTGGCATCAATCGTGGAACTTTACGCAAAAAGTTGAAGAAATACGGCATGAATTAATTGCCTATTCTCTAAGAGCGCCTTCTGGCGCTCTTTTTTTTACTACACTGTCCATTAATTGTAATTAAAATTAAGGCTCTATAATGACGACCCCAGCTATCAAACGTGCTCTTTTAAGTGTTTCAGATAAAACCGGTATCGTGGAGTTTGCCAAGCAGTTAGCATCACGTGGTGTAGAACTCCTATCTACAGGCGGTACCGCAAAACTGTTACGAGACTCTGGCCTTACTGTTACCGATGTCTCTGATCACACCGGACACCCTGAAATTATGGATGGTCGTGTAAAAACGCTTCACCCAAAGGTTCATGGTGGAATCTTAGGTCGTCGCGATGTCGATCAGGCGGTCATGGATACTCACGGTATCGCACCTATCGACATGGTTGTTGTTAACTTATATCCATTCGCTAAAACTGTCGCAAAAACGGATTGCAGTTTTGAGGATGCGATCGAAAATATCGATATTGGCGGTCCTACCATGGTTCGTGCGGCAGCAAAAAACCATAAAGATGTGACGATAGTGGTTAACAGCGATGACTATGAACTTGTTATCGCTGACATGGAGCAAAACAACGGCGCAGTATCCGCAAAGAAACGCTTTGAACTCGCCGTATCAGCCTTTGAGCATACAGCCCAATACGATGGCATGATCGCAAACTACTTAGGTGGTCGTCTACGTGATGAAGCAGCATTTCCGCGCACCTATAACCTCCAGTTCAATCACAAGCAAAGCCTACGCTACGGCGAGAATAGCCACCAACAGGCCGCATTTTATACCGAACAAGATGCCCCTGAAGGAACTGTCTCGAGCGCAACCCAACTGCAAGGCAAAGCGTTGTCATTTAACAACATCGCGGATACCGATGCCGCGCTCGAATGCGTAAAAAGCTTTGTTGAGCCAGCTTGCGTCATCGTCAAACATGCTAATCCTTGTGGCGTTGCTGTCGCAGACTCCATTGAACAGGCTTATCAACGCGCCTTTAAAACCGACCCCACATCCGCTTTTGGCGGCATTATCGCGTTTAACCGCCCGCTAGACGAAGCCACCGCTAAAGCAATCATCGACCAACAGTTTGTCGAAGTGATTATTGCGCCTTCGGTCAGTGAAGCTGCACAAAGCGTCATCGAATCGAAGAAAAATGTCCGTTTATTGGCGTGTGGAGAGTGGTCGGAGTCAACCGAGCAATGGGACTACAAACGTGTTGCTGGCGGTCTATTAGTGCAAGAAGCAGACGCACAAGATGTGGATGAGTCACAGTTACGCGTCGTTTCAAAAGTTGCGCCAACCGATGAGCAAATGGCCGATCTGCGTTTCTGTTGGAAAGTGGCTAAATTTGTAAAATCTAACGCAATTGTCTATGCCAAAGACGGCGCGACAATCGGTGTAGGTGCAGGTCAAATGAGCCGCGTGTATAGTGCAAAAATAGCGGGCATAAAAGCCAACGACGAAGGTCTCAATGTGCCAGGCTCTGTTATGGCGTCTGACGCGTTCTTTCCATTCCGCGATGGTATCGATGCCGCTGCGGAAGCTGGCATTAAAGCGATTATTCAGCCAGGCGGTTCTATTCGTGACGAAGAAATTATTGCGGCTGCCGATGAACATGGCATTGCAATGGTATTTACGGGAATGCGCCATTTCCGTCATTAATCCGTAGGTAATAGTTAGACAGATTTGCAGCCCTGCCTCAGCAGGGCTAATCTATCTTCAACAACTACGGAGGAAGCAAAATGAAAACAAAATTGATGTTATCAATTGCCACGGCACTGACTTTAAGTGCTTGCGGGCAAGCGTCGAACGAAAATTCAGTCGGCTCTAGCATGACGTTAGAAAAGGCCGTTCAAGACGACAGCCGCACGGAACGCTATGTAAAGCGTGACGAAGCTCGTCATCCTGTTGAAACCCTTGAGTTTTTTGAGCTCGCTCCAACCATGACAGTGGTTGAGATCTGGCCAGGCGGTGGCTATTACACAGAAATTCTGGCGCCTTATTTAAGCGAAAGCGGTCAGCTCTACGCTGCGCACTTTCCACAAAACTCGGGTAGCGACTATTACCAACGATCATTAGAAAAGTTTACGGATCGTATCCAAACCGAAGCGGTGTTCGGCAATGTCGAAATCACCGAGTTTGCACCACTGACTGATTTGGAAAGCGACATTGCGCCGCCTAACAGCGCTGACCGCGTACTGACATTCCGTAACTTACATAACTGGTACATGAGCGGCGGTGAAGAAGCAGTACGTGACGCATTCAAGCAGTTTTGGCGTGCGTTGAAGCCAGACGGTATTTTAGGTGTTGTTGATCATCGCCTACCAAAGGATGCGAGCGCTGATGCGATGGCCGAATCGGGGTATATTCATCAACAATGGGTTATTGATATCGCTGAACAAGCAGGTTTTGAGCTTGTTGAAGCCAGTGAAATTAATGCCAACCCCAAAGATACGGCAGACCATCCTAATGGTGTCTGGAACCTACCACCTACATTAAATGTTAATGAAGGTGATGATGCCGAGATATACAAAGCGATTGGCGAGAGCGATCGCTTCACACTGAAGTTTAGAAAACCAACAACACAAAGGTAACACATGAAGATATTGGTAGTTGGTGGCGGTGGTCGCGAGCATGCGCTCGCATGGAAAGCCGCCCAGTCAAAACAAGTCACTGAGGTTTTTGTTGCACCGGGCAACGCGGGAACAGCCGATGAAGCGAACCTTAAAAATGTCAGCATCAGTGCTGAAGACATCGAAGGGTTAGCTGACTTTGCCCAAGAGAATGCGGTCGATCTCACCATTGTTGGCCCTGAGGCGCCGTTGGTAAAAGGTATCGTTGATCTTTTCCAGTCGCGTAAACTTGCGATTTTTGGTCCCTCTGCTGCAGCCGCACAACTCGAGGGCTCAAAATCGTTCAGTAAGGACTTTTTGGCACGTCACAACATTCCTACAGCCGCATACGATACCTTTACGGATATTGCGGCAGCTAAAAGCTATGTACGTGACAACCAACTACCTATCGTCATAAAAGCAGACGGCTTAGCAGCAGGCAAAGGTGTCATTATTGCTGAAACCCTTGAGCAAGCAGACGCAGCAATCGACGATATGTTAGCTGGCAATAAATTCGGTGAAGCGGGCAGCCGTGTGGTCATCGAAGAATTCCTCACAGGCGAAGAGGCTTCATTTATCGTTATCGCCGATGGTAAAACAGCAGTCGCTTTTGCATCGAGTCAAGATCATAAAGCGCGCGATGACGGTGATAAGGGTCCTAATACCGGTGGTATGGGGGCTTATTCTCCCGCTCCTGTTGTCACCGATGAAGTCCACGAATGGGTTATGCAGCACGTCATTCAGCCCACCATCGACGGTATGGCAGCGGAAGGTACACCTTATGTTGGTTTCCTTTATGCTGGTTTAATGGTTGCTCCAGATGGTTCTGCCAAAGTGTTAGAGTACAACTGTCGCTTTGGTGATCCCGAAACACAGCCCATCATGATGCGCATGCGCTCAGATCTGGTTGAACTTTGCGAAAAGGCAATTACAGGTCAATTGGCGGGTGCTTCAGCTCGCTTTGATGAACGCACCGCAGTAGGCGTAGTGATGGCGGCTGGTGGTTACCCTGAATCCTATCACAAGGGTGATGAAATTAAGGGGATTCCCGAAGCTACGGAATCGTACAAAGTTTTTCATGCTGGCACAAAATATGAGCAAGGCCGTTTGTTAACAAATGGCGGTCGTGTGTTGTGTTGTGTTGCGCTTGGCGATGACGTCCAGCAAGCACAGCTTGAAGCATATCAATTAGTTAAACATATTCATTGGGATAATGTTTATTACCGCAATGATATTGCACATCACGCTATTAAACGTCTCGGTTAATAGCCATTTTAAAAGGCGGCTGCCTCAGCCGCTTTTTAAACCTTCTGTCACAAATTCGTCACTCAAATGAGATAAATTAACGCCATCGTTAATCAGTCAGCTCACAATGCATGTCGAATCGGGACGTCTTATTAGAACTCATTGAACATGATCGTTTGTCACCACTCTTTCAACCAATTTTTGACAATGCATCACAAACGATCCTCGGGTATGAAGCACTTATTCGCGGCCCTGCTGGCCACTTGCTTGAGTTTCCTGACCAGTTATTTAAGGTTGCACAAGAAGAAGAGCTTCTATCAGAGCTCGAATTAGCCTGCCGCAACGCAGCCATTCAACGCTTTGTCCAACTTGAGACAGACGCCAAGTTATTTCTCAATGTAAATCCCAACGTACTTAAAGATGAGAGTCACCCAACAGGCAGCACCCTGCGACTTTCAGAACTGCATGGGTTAGCACCGGAGCGCATCATTATTGAGCTATCCGAACGTTACCCTATCGATGATACCGACTTACTATCTGAAGCTATTACACATTATCGGGCGCTTGGGTTGCGTGTGGCTATCGATGATCTGGGCGCGGGCTATTCGGGGCTGAAGTTATGGTCAGAGCTACAACCTGATTTCGTTAAAATCGATCGCTACTTTATAAAAGAACTCCAACATGATGCGACTAAAAAGGAGTTCGTTCAGTCAATTATCAACCTTGCTCGTAACCTAAACGCAAAAGTCATTGCCGAGGGGATCGAAACTCACGCCGAATTAAAGCAGTTGAATGAGATGGGTATCCATTTGTATCAAGGTTTTTATCTCTGTCGGCCCGTTCAAAGCCCGCCCTTACACCCGGATTCGCAACTGATAGAGCGTATTGCCAGCTCTCACCGACCTAATGGCGATACCATTGCTCAGTTAGCTAAAGATGCTCCTAGCATTCCATCGACGACAAAAGCGCACGTGGCGCTTGATCTATTCACTAATGACAAGCAACTCACCGCAATCCCCGTTGTCGACAACAGTAAGCCGGTAGGCATGTTGCGCCGCGAAGCCATCATGGAATTATTCTCGGGGTCTTACGGGCGTGCACTATACGCCAATAAAGATGTCAGTCGAGTGATGGATAAAAACCCCATGATAGTGGACTGGCTGACGCCTATTGACTTGGTTAGTAACAAAGTGACCGATGATTTTGATGTTGATATCTACAAACAATTTATCGTTACGCAAAATGGTCGATTTCAGGGCATTGCCTCTATCCGCGACCTTTTGCGACGCATCACCGAAGTAAAAGTTCAGAATGCTCGCTACGCCAACCCGCTGACACTATTACCCGGAAATGTGCCGATACACCGCACTATCTCCCAGTACCTCGATGAAAACAAAGCTTTTGAAGTCGCCTACTTTGACCTAAACAACTTCAAACCCTATAACGACGTGTACGGCTATTCGAAAGGCGACCGCGTGATATCTTGGGTAGGCGATTTATTACGCGAACTATTCGCTGAGAGTCATCACTTTATCGGACATATCGGTGGCGACGATTTCGTCACGATTTCGCCCGCGAATATCGCCAATAAGAATAAATACCATGGGGTAATCGAGCGCTTCGAGGAAAAAGTCAATGATTTTTATGCGACAGCTGACCAGAAACGACAGTACATTTTGGCCAATGATAGAACGGGCGAGCGAGTGCAGTTTCCACTATTAGGCATCGCTATTGGTATCGTACAACCCGATTGCTCTCGCTGTAACTCGTATCACGACGTTTCTGATTTAGCGGCAGAAGCAAAGAAGCGTGCAAAACAACAACAAAAAAGCGCCTGCTTTTTTAGTCACAGACGCTTTCCTCAATTAATCCTCGACGATTAAGTCATCTTCACTGTCAGTGGAATAACCGAAATCTTCATCGGATAATTTACCTTTACCATACATACTTGCCACCTTAGGGCGGTGTATGCGTGCTTGGTATTTTGCCCAAGCCTTTTCAACAACGGTTACGGGCGCTTGTTCACCACGAGCCGATGCGAGCAACGAAATATCTTCATCGCAGCCAGGCGTTAATTCACCCTGCAATAAAGCAGTGATTAAACAGCCATATTGAGTCAGTGCGTCACTTTCTCGGATGGAAAAATCCCCAGAGCGAGAGAAACCATAGGGATAATTGCGGAAATCGTTAAACGGTTTTCTCAATAAAAATTCACGTGTAATTGCGGTCATGGCAAGCCCTTCCTACAGACTAAAACCTAACAAAAAGTCTGTCGCCTATAACGACAATGACGATATAGATGTAGAAAGAAAGTTTGTCAACGAAAAATTTATTTTTAACCGCAATTATCTATAACTAACTTGTGATGGACAGCCAGACATGATGCAAACTTTTCCAGCTCAGCAAGATACTGGTTAACATGATGATGGCTGCGAATGCATTACCCACGACACTGTTTTTCATGCGCCCCATCGTCGACTGGTTACATAGCCACCAAATAAAGCCGACGATAACCGGAAGTAAAATACCGTTAGCAACTTGAGCAAACCAGATCACTTTAATCGGCGATAGATCGAGGCTACTAATGACAACACCTAGCACTAGAATCGTTGCCCAAATGGCACGAAACGCAAAGCCTGTTAATGATTGCTTCCACCCCATGATGCCACATAGCGCATAAGCAGATGCGAGTGGCGCAGTGGTGGCTGATGAAATACCCGCGGCACATAAGCCAAGCGCCATTAAGTACTTCGCTGAGTCGCCGAACAGTGGCGCTAAGGCAACAGCAAGATCGCCGGCGGACTCAATAACGATACCTTGGGCAAAAAAGGCGCTCGCCGCCGTGGCTAATATCGCCATGGAAATTAAACCGCCTAATGGAATCGAGATAAACGTATCGATCCGAGCCTGTTTTACTCCGTCATCACCGGACCATTTATTTGCCACCGACGCGCTATGAAGAAACAAGTTGTAAGGCACCACGGTAGTTCCGACCAGCGCGATAACGGTGATAATACTGTCCGAAGGCCAGCGCCAGCACAGCAGACTATCGGCAACACCGAGCCAGTTTGGGTCGGTCAGCAAAAAAGTGCCGATAAACGCGAGGCTCATTAACAAAACCAGCGTAATCAGCGCATATTCGATAAACTTGGCTTTGCCTTGCCAAAGAATAGCGGCTGCTAATACGCCAAAAACTAACGGCCACCCCTGAGCAAACCAATCCGACAATAACGGTACTTGCCCTAGCACTTCCTGTGCACCGAGTGTAGCGCCCGATAAGTTACCGCCTTGGTAAACACTGTTACCAACCACGATGGCGGCAATAATAAGTGTGAAGAAAAGAATACGAAGCCAAGGCGAGGTCATTTGGGAACGGATATTTTCACCGAGCCCCTTGCCCGTAATAACGCCAATACGCGACGCCATCTCTTGCAGAACAGCGCAAATGACAGTGGAAAGCATCAATGCCCATAACAGCGCATAGCCAAATTCCGCGCCAGCAAGTGAAGCGGTGACAACCGTTCCAGGACCAATAAAAGCAGCCGCAACAAGCGCGCCTGGCCCAAACTGCGACAACTTCACTCCGCGTCCTCGAGAAACTCTAAAACTAACCAGTTTTCCTCTATCGCTGCATCCGAATTGTTAATTAAGTCGTCCATATGAGCATGTCCTCGCTCTGTTAAACCCATTACACCAACAGCGCAATGACGACCACGTGCTTTGCCCGAGTAGAGTGCGAGGTCAGCCAGTTTCAATGCACTTTCCCAATCAAGTTCAGACTCACTAAAATGACTGAATGGCAGCACTATGAACCCTACCGTCGCACTGACCTCGATCGATTGCTTCGACGTTTGTACGGGCTCCGCTGACACTGCGTGTTGAATACGCTGAACCAGGGTTACCAGTTGTTGCTGCGTGACTCTATTAAAACAAAATAAGAACTCCTCACCTCCCCAACGCACGAGACTATCATCTTCACGACAAAGCTCGCGTAGGCGTTGACTCATCTCCACCAGGACCTCGTCTCCAGTGTGATGCCCGAAGGTGTCATTTATCTTTTTAAAGTTATCAATATCGAGCAAAACCAAACCCATCGAGGTCGCGACATTTTTAGTCTTTCGGGCTTCCATTGTTAGTTGCATGGAACGGCGGTTTTCTAGTCCTGTCAGTGGATCTCGTTTGGTTTGTTCCGATAGCGCAACATTGGCTTGTTGTAGCTTACGATTGGATTCCTTAACTTTTCTATAAAGCAGTAAAAGCGTAAAAAATACAAATCCACCCAGCACGATAGCTAGCCATGTAATAACGGTTTGCTGACGGTTATTTTCTATGATTTGCTCACTTAACTTATTTCGTTGCTCCAGTAAGTCGATGCGTTGCGCCTTGTCGCGATTATCGTATAGCGCCTGCATCTCGGCTAATGCCTTGCTTTGCGAGTTTTGTAGAATTTTTTCTCGGATCGACTGACGCTCTTTTAATGCTGCTGCTTGCTCCTTATAACGCCCCATAAGCTCGTATGCTTGCGCCAACTCTTTTAATGTTTGCTCGAGCGCACTGGATTGTTCGGTATCACGAAAATAATCAACAACACGCTTCATCTGCTGCAGACCTAGGCTATCTCCTTGCTTCACGGCAATAAAACCTAAGTTAAACTCAACGGTGCGAATCATATCGCCGTAGTCAAGCGACTGCGCTAATTCTAATGCTTCTTGTAAGTGGGACTTAGCCTTATCAAGTTGCTGTAAACGCATGTACGAGTCACCAAAATTATTCAGCACGATCGCTCTTTGATAAGGAAAGTTTTCAGTGTAAGCATAAGCCTTTTTCAAGGCGTTTAGACCTTTCTCGTGATCACCTAAACTGATGTACGCATAATATTGTGTAAACCAGAGCTCATAAGAAAGCGCAGGAAATGCATTCCCCTCCATCTCAACGAGTGCTTCCTGTGAGGTTTTTAAGGCGAGATCCCATTGCTCCAATCGTATTTGAATATCAGCAATGGAAGATTTCAAATAAAGCCGACGACGAAGTTGATTAATGCCCTGCATATGATCGAGTGCCGACTGGGCTTTAATTAAGTAAGCAAGCGCCACCTCATAGCGACTCCACTGCGTATATAGACTAGAAAGCAAGTTATAGGCGTAGTAATTAATACGCGGACTGGTGACTTGAGGCATTATTGCTTCAAGGTCAGGAACCTTAACAAACGCTTCATCGACCTTATCTGCAATGACTAAAAGATCGATTCTATTCGCAAGTAGTTCGGCTTGAAGGTTTGCATCATGACTCTTCTTCACCTCATCCGCCAGGCTATCAAGAATTGAGTTCGCCTCATCATAGCGCTCAGCATAGGCAAACTCAGAGGCCCAATAACTTAACGCGCGCAACCGTGTAGCGAGTGGAGTTGCGGGAGACAAACTATCAACAATCGGCTTCAAATAAGCTTTGCCATCAAAATCGTCAGCCTGAGACTGATTAAGATAGTCGTCCAGCTTCGACTGTACCGATTTATTCGACTCGGCTTCAGCGGTCTGAGCTTCGACTAAAGACGCATAGCCGATGAGGGCAAAGCTCAGTAACAATAGACAAAGTGCTTGCGAGAATGACTGTTGAGTTTTGGCAAATTTCACGGATATGCGTCCAACTTTTTGTTATATTTTTGTGTAAGCGGCGACATTGTATACGATTTTGCAACATCCTGTAACAGTTTAGCCTATTTAGCGCACAATCTAAATAATGACGGTTCCCTCTAAGGTGGTAACTATGAGCAAACTTGATTGGTCCAAGCTATTAAAATCAGGGCAACGCATTTTTATCGGCTCCCATGCTGCCGTTCCAACAGCATTGATTGATGATCTCATCGAAAATGCAAAACACCTACACGACATTGAAATTGTGCAGTTGATGACGCTCTCTGATAATAAGTGGGCACTTCCTGAGCATCAGCAACTATTTAAAGTGAATACCTTTTTTATCGGCGGCGATAACGTACGTAGCGCCGTTAATGAGGGGCGCGCCGACTACACGCCTTGCTTTATTTCTGATATTCCCAACTTATTCAATAATGGCATATTACCCTTAGACGCCGCCCTGATCATGGTTAGTCCAGCCGATCAATATGGCTATCACTCAATGGGGGTCTCCGTTGATGTGGTGGCTGCCGCTGCCAAATCCGCTAATACTGTAATCGCACAAGTCAACGAGCATATGCCTGTTACCTTTGGTCAATCTTTCTTACACAAAAATCAGATTGATTACTTTTGGTACCACGATCAGCCGCTACCTGAATTACCACCGCCCGATACCGTAGATAATAAAATTATTGAGCGTATTGGACAGTATATTGCTTTATTGGTGCGGGACGGTTGTACTTTACAAATTGGCTTAGGTCGTATTTGTGCCGCAGCGCTGCATTACTTAGGCAACCATAAAGATCTGGGAGTCCACAGCGAACTTATTACCGACGATATCATGAACCTGATGTTACAAGGCGTGATTAATAATCGTAAAAAAACGTTCCATCCCAATAAAATTGTCACTAGCTTTTGTATGGGTAGCCAAGCACTCTATGATTTCGTCGACAGAAATCCTCATATCGGCTTTTATCCAAGCGAATATGTCAACTCACCAACGAATGTGGCACGCAATGACAACTTAATTGCCATCAACAGCGCAATTGAAGTCGACTTGACCGGACAAGTGGTATCTGACTCGATAGGACATCAATTCTACTCAGGGATTGGCGGTCAAGTTGATTTCAGTCGAGGAGCGTCATTGAGTCAAGGAGGAAAGCCGGTCATCGCCCTTCCTTCAACAACACAAGACGGCAAGACCTCACGCATCGTCGCGCACATTCGAGAAGGCGCCGGCGTAGTGACCTCGCGTGGCCATGTGCACTATGTAGTAACAGAGTTCGGTGTCGCATCACTCCGTGGTAAAAGCATCCGCGAACGTGCTTTAGAACTTATTCGCGTTGCGCATCCAAAATTTCGCCAGCAACTATTGCAGCAAGTAAGGCAACATTATTGGGTCCCCAATTATCATCAACTAACGCCAAGCGATGTGCCGGAGCTAGGAGACATTGGATTTAAAAAAATCACCTTCGCCGGTGAGGAATTTGATTTGCGACCATTGTATCCGTCTGACGAACGCCGTCTGCAAGAGTTTTTCTATTCGCATACCAAGGAAACGCTTCAACTACGCTACAACGCCGTTCCTACACAAATGAGTCGAGAAAAGTCATGTACCTTAGTGAGCATTGACCAATCGGTTGATCTTGCACTGTGTATTGTGCGTCAAAAAGGCTCGGCGGCCAAAATCATGGCCGTGGGGCGCTATTACTATATTGAGTCTCATAACAGTTGCGAGGTGGCGTTTGTCACTCGTGAGCATTATCAAGGTCAGGGAATGGCCAGTGTGTTGCTACAAGAAATGATACGAATCGCCCAATTACGTGGACTCGACTCAATGCAGGCAGTGGTACTCGTGAATAATAAGCCCATGCTCAACGTATTTGAAAAGTCCGGATTTGTGCGTCAAGCGAGTGATGAGCCGGGTGAAGTCATGCTCAAACTCGAACTTAAGCAAAACGAAACCCAAGAAGAGTCGTCCTCATGAGTATTTACCTTTACTCTCATCCTCACTGTCTACTGCATAACCCTGATAAAGAACATCCGGAGTGTCCTGATCGAATAGACGCGGTGAATGACCAAATTATTCGTTCAGGACTCGATTTTGTGTTGACTCGCGAGCAGGCGAGTCCAGCAACATTAGAGCATATAAAACTAGCGCATAGCGATAAGTACATTAGTGAACTGTACCGTAAGCAGCCACACGAAGGTCATGTTTGGCTCGATCCAGACACCCCAATGACGCCCGATACGCTTGACTCTGCACTGCATGCGGTCGGCGCAAACGTGGCCGCAGTAGATAAAGTATTAGCCGACCAAAACAAACAGGCATTCTGCCTTGTGAGACCTCCGGGACACCATGCGACAAAGAATCAAGCAATGGGTTTTTGCGTATTTAACAATATAGCCATCGCAGCGCTCTACGCTCAGCAGGCATATGGCTTATCACGGGTAGCGATTGTCGATTTTGATGTGCACCACGGCAACGGCACGGAAGATATAGTTCAAGCGCATCCTAATATCCTGTTCTGTTCAACTTTTCAGTCACAGCTCTACCCCTATGTTGACGAGAACAACAACGATGATCACATTCTTTCTATCGCACTACCGCCAGGCTGCAAAAGCTTAGATTGGCGAGAGGCTGTTTACTACCAAATTTTGCCTAAACTCGATGCTTTTAAACCTCAATTAATTCTTATCTCAGCGGGTTTTGATGGTCATATTGAGGATGAAATGTCGCAGTTCCTACTGAAAGAAGATGATTACTTTTGGATTACGCAAAAACTCAAGTTAATTGCCGACAAACATTGTTCCGGACGCATCGTGTCCAGTTTAGAAGGCGGCTATGATCACAGCGCATTAGGACGCAGTGTTGTGGCGCATTTAAAAGGAATGTTGGGTAGCGAATACTAAGATAAATGAGATTTGGAGCGGGAAACGAGACTCGAACTCGCGACCCCAACCTTGGCAAGGTTGTGCTCTACCAACTGAGCTATTCCCGCATTTCGATATAAATAATTAGGAGAGTCTGACTTGGAGCGGGAAACGAGACTCGAACTCGCGACCCCAACCTTGGCAAGGTTGTGCTCTACCAACTGAGCTATTCCCGCATCGTCAGTGCGGCGTGTATTCTACTGAAACCGCCGCCCACGTCAACCGCTTTTTCACCGCTGGCCGTTTAAATGGCGAAAAAATGCGCTCTGTAATGCTTGAGCTCATCAATTGACTCACGAATATCAGCAAGCGCTTCATGTGCACCTTTCTTTTTAAAGCCGTTCATGGCTTCGGGCTTCCAGCGCTTGGCCAATTCTTTTATTGTGCTTACATCGAGGTTTCGATAATGGAAAAAAGCCTCAAGCTCTGGCATGTGTTGGGCTAAAAATCGGCGATCCTGACAAATTGAATTACCACACATAGGCGATGTATTGGGCTCGACATAGTGTGATAAAAATTCAATGGTTTCGCGCACCGCATCCTGTTCGCTGTACTGACTCTTTTTTACTCGATCGACGAGACCTGAGCCAGTATGAGTTTTAACATTCCAGTCATCCATTTTATCGAGATTTGACTGCGGCTGATGAATCGCTATGGTTGGACCCTCAGCAAGGATATTCAAATCTGCATCAGTGACGATGGTTGCCACCTCAATAACGTGGTCGTATTCAGGGTTTAAACCTGTCATTTCTAAATCGACCCAAATTAACCGCTGACTTTTTTGTTCTTCACTCATTCGAACTCTCTTAACTCGACTCATTTTGGGTTATGATAGCGTTAAACTGTAAGTGGCAACAAGGTAAAGCGATTGGCAAAGCAAAAACGGCTGAATAAAGGACAAAAACGTCGAATTCAACAGAACCGCGAGAAACGTCTTGCGCGAGAAATCGACGTGCCCAGCGACCAGCTAGGCGCCAGCGAGACAGGCGTCATCGTCAGTCGTTACGGACAACACGCCGACTTGCTGACCACCGGTAATGAAATCATTCGTTGCCATATACGGCGTACAGTCGATTCATTGGTAACGGGCGATAAAGTGCAATGGCGTCCAATGATTCAGGCGCAAGATGGTATGCGGGGCATTATCGAAGCAGTGCACGAACGTCAGTCGTTGCTCTCTCGACCCGATTATTACGATGGTGTTAAACCAGTTGCTGCAAATATCGATCAGATATTTGTTATTTCGAGCGTACTCCCGAGCTTTACGACACAGATTATCGATCGCTACATCGTTGCTTGTGAAGCGATCGATATTGAGCCGATTATCGTTCTTAATAAAGCCGATCTATTAAACCAAATTAATACCGAAGAGCGACAATTTATTGAGCAGCGGTTATCCGACTACCAAGCGATTGGCTACCGAGTACTTCTTGTGAGTAGTCACACTGCAGAGGGCATGACTGAACTTAACAACATGTTGAGTGAACATATCTCGATTGTTGTCGGTCAAAGTGGTGTCGGAAAGTCATCCATCGTGAATCGGCTTCTTCCCGACGTCGCAACTGAAACCAAAGAAGTCTCGTCGAACTCTGGTTTAGGTCAGCATACGACGACCGTGGCAACTTGGTATCCACTAAACAGTGGTGGCGCCTTAATCGATTCTCCAGGGATACGTGAGTTTGCCTTGTGGCACCTTGAACCGGAGCAAGTCGCCAGTGGCTATGTTGATTTTCAGCCTTATCTTGGGACCTGTAAGTTTAAAGATTGCAAACACAAAAATGATCCGGGCTGTGCATTGCAAGAAGCCGTGGAAAAAGGTGAAATACACCCATGGCGATTAGAAAATTATCATCGGATTATCGAGTCTATGTTGGCTAATAAGCCATCTCGAGTTTCAGCAAAAGGAAAACTGTAAGTGAGCAGCAGCGAACGATTCAAAATTGGTCTTCAATACGTACTCCCAAAGCACCTACTATCGCGTTTAGTGGGTCGATTTGCAGCGGCGAAGGCGGGAATATTTACTCAGGCTTTTATTCGCTGGTTTATCAAACAGTACAAAATTGATATGTCCGAAGCGATTCAAGAGGATCCGCGCGACTACGCCACGTTTAACCAGTTTTTTACTCGTCGCCTAAAACCTGAATTACGTCCAATCGTTGATGAGCCGGACCTTCTAGCTCATCCGGTTGATGGTGCCGTAAGTCAGCTCGGAGATATTGAGGAAGGTCGTATTTTTCAGGCCAAAGGGCACGATTATTCGTTACTTGAGCTATTAGGTGGCAAAGACGAGGACGCGGCACCGTTCCGAGAGGGTTCGTTTGCCACCATTTATCTCGCACCAAAAGATTATCATCGAATCCATATGCCGGTCGATGGTGTGTTACGTAAGATGGTTTATATTCCAGGTGACCTGTTTTCTGTCAACCCACTCACCGCACAAAACGTACCGAATCTATTTGCACGCAACGAGCGAGTCGTCGCAATATTTGATACCGAAGTCGGTCCGATGTCGATGGTACTCGTTGGCGCGACGATTGTTGCTAGTATTGGCACAGTTTGGTCGGGGACCGTCACACCTCCAACGGGCGCTCGGATACAACATTGGTCCTACCCGACATCTGGACCTGAAGCCATTCGTCTCAATAAAGGTGAAGAGATGGGTCACTTTAAACTCGGCTCCACAGTAGTGATGACCTTCGCTAAAGGGGCAATAGAGTTTGATGAAGCACTGCAACCCGGTTCTGTGACCCGAATGGGTTCAGCGATGGCTAAGGTTCGGTCATGAAAGTCTGGGCGCATCGGGGTGCGAGCTTCGAAGCGCCCGAAAACACGCTAGCGGCATTCAGTCGAGCGATTGATAGCCATGCCTTTGGTATTGAGCTTGACGTTTATGCCGTCGACGACGAGCGATTTGTATTCCACGACCGATACTTAGAACGCTTAACCGCTTCACCAGGACGTTTGCTCGATTTGACTCAAGCTCAAGTTAGAGCGCTTAAGGTATTCGGTCAGCAACCTATTCCCACCCTGCGTGAAGCACTTGAGCATATCGCGGGACATTGTCACGTCAATATAGAGTTAAAAGGGGATATCCCAAGTCAGTCGCTGCTTCTCGACATCGATTATGTTTTGCAACGGAAGCTGTTCAAACCTGAACAGATCCTCGTCTCTTCGTTTAATCACCATTGGTTACAGCGCTTAAAACACCGTCGGCCAAATATCAACGTAGGTGCCTTAACCACTTGTTGCCCACTAGACTACTGTGATTTTGCATCGCGTCTTAACGCCTACTCTGTTCATGTTGACGTTGATTTTGTCACACAGGAGTTAGTTGATGACGCACACCGACGCGCATTGGAAGTCTACGTATTTACCGTAGATGAAGGGCATGATATCGAAGAATTACATGACATGGGTGTGGACGGCATTTTTACCAACCACCCGAGTTTTGCTCAGAAAATTATTGAGGGGCTTCCCGGTATCAACCGTTCGCCCCTCTGGCATTACTGACCCACGGTCTAGTGACGGTGGTCAGGGTATTCCTCTTGCAATGACTCCAAACGACGTGTAATCGCCATCGGTGATTGTGTCTTCTGTGCCATCAGCATATACAGTGCCGGTATCACAAACAGCGTTAAGAACGCCGATAACGCCACACCTGCGAAGATAACCGTACCAATCACCATGCGGCTCTCTGAGCCCGGCCCGGTTCCCAGGATAAGCGGAACTGAACTCATTAGCGTGGTAAATGCCGTCATCACAATCGGCCGCAAACGTTGTCGCGATGCCGTAATCACTGCATCACGGAAGGACAGTCCTGCATCCCTTAATTGGTTGGCAAATTCCACGATCAGAATACCGTTCTTCGCCGCCAAGCCAATAAGCATGACAATACCAATTTGGCTATAAATATTAATGCTGTTCCCGCTCAAATACAGGCCAATAAAAGCGCCTACAATGGCGATTGGAACAGCCAACATGATGACCAGTGGATGAATAAAACTCTCAAACTGCGCCGCAAGTACCAAGAAGGTAATAATTAATGCGAGCCCAAAGACAAATACTATCGAGCTGCCACTCTCCTTATAAAGTTGCGACTCACCTTTGTAATCAATAGAAACATCTTCTGGAAGTTTTTTGTCGACGACGCCCTCTAGGTAGCTCAACGCTTCGCCGAGCGAATAACCGTCGGCGAGGTTGGCTTCAATAGTGACACTACGCATACGGTTATAACGATTCAACTGAGATGAAGTCGCCCGCTCGCTCACTTCCACCACATTAGATAGTGGGATCAGTTCGCCGCTTTTGCCTGACCGAACATAAATGTTGTCGATAGCACTTGGGCTGCGATAGTCAGCTTTTTCACCCTCGAGCATGACATAGTATTCTTCGCCACGGTCAAGATAAGTCGTTACCCGACGTTGACCTAAAATCGATTGCAACGTGATACCGATATCTTCAACCGAGACACCGAGATCGGCAGCTCTCACTTCATCAACTTCGATTAATAGTTGTGGCAAAGTCTCTTTATAATCACTATCAACCTCAACTAAACCCGGGTTCTTAGCGGCTTCCTCAATCACAATATCGCGATACTCAGCCAGCTTTTCGTAGGTATTACCTTGCAGTACAAACTGCACGGGACGACCACCGCCACCGCTAATACCACTGCGCATAAAGGCAAAAGCCTGTACGCCGACGACTTGGTTGAGCTTTTTACGCATCTCTTCCATGAGTTCAAAAGTCGACCAGTCACGTTCCTCAAAAGGAATTGCGCCAACAATCGCGATCCCCGCTGAATTCCCCCAGCCCGGCGCCCTGACGATGACGCGATCAATTTTGTTCTGATCGATATAGGGCAGTAGGATTTGTTCGATTTCATCCATATGTCGCGAATTAGATTCAAAGCTAGCGCCCTCGGCACCTTTGATACTAATGTAGAAAGTACCGCGATCCTCCGGTGGTGCGAATTCTTGTGGTACAAATTGCATTGCGCCGTAACTCACCACGCCACTTAAAACGACCAGTATCAGTGCCAAACTCGGGCGTTTGATACTACCTTCTAAGACTGTTGTATATTTCGCTTCAAGCCATTTGAAAAAGCGGTCAAATGCTATACCAAACTTACTAGTCCGTTCTTTCTTATGTAAGATTTTCGAGCCTAGCATGGGCGTCAGGGTAAGCGCTGCAATACTCGAGAACGCCACAGCCGCCGCAATGGCTAAAGCAAATTCGGTGAACAACTTACCTATATTGCCTTCCAAGAACGCCAAGGGTACGAATACTGAAATCAGCACAAGCGTTGTCGCAATGACCGCAAAGCCGACTTCTCGAGCACCTCGATAAGCTGCCAGTAAGGGGGGCTCTCCTTCTTCGACCCGACGATAGATATTCTCTAGCACCACGATCGAGTCATCAACCACAAGCCCGATTGCGAGCACGAGTGCCAGCAAGGTCAATAAGTTAATCGAGAATCCGAGTGAAAACAGCACAATATACGAAGCAATAATAGCCACAGGGACCGTTAACGCGGGGATAATGGTCGCTCGTATATTGCCTAAGAATAGATAAATAACCACTACAACCAATGCCATCGCGATGAGTAGTGTGTTATACACTTCATCAATCGAGCCTTTGATGAAAATAGACGAGTCGTAACTTGTGGCTAAGTACATGGTTTCTGGTAGTGTTTTTTCTAACACTTCCATTTCCTCGCGCACATTCTCTACGACACTCAGGGTGTTGGCTTTGGATTGTTTAATGATGCCGATACCGACCATATTGACGCCATTACCACGGAAATCAGTTTTGTCGTCCTCAGCGCCAAGCTCAACACGCGCAACCTCACCCAACCTCACTAAATAACCGTCATCACCCTGACGAATCACTAAGTTTCGGAAGTCGTCCTCAGATAAATAGGCACGTGCCATACGCACAGAAAATTCGCGTTCGGTCGATTCAACTTCGCCCGCCGGTAACTCAATATTTTCCTCACGGAGGCGGCTGACGATATCCGTCACGGTGATTTGACGTGCAGCCATCGCGTCGCGATCAAGCCAAACCCGCATTGCATAGCGACGGTCACCACCGATGCGCACGCGCGCAACGCCGTCGACAACAGCGAGACGGTCCACAATATAACGCTCTGCATAATCGGTCAGTTCGAGTATCGACATACTCTCACTACGCAAGTTATACCAAACCACTGTTGTTTCATCCGAAGACGCTTTTGAAACCTCGGGAGGATCGGATTCCTCGGGCAAATTATCCAGCGCACGTGATACCCGTTCGCGCACATCATTGGAGGCTGCATCAATATCGCGTGAAAGCGTGAATTCAATGCTAATCGATGAATTCCCGGGGCGGCTGCGTGACGAGATATTTTTTATTCCCTCAATGCCACTGATGCGTTCTTCGATAAGCTGTGTTACTTGCGTTTCTACGACTTCAGCACTCGCCCCAGGATAGTCTGTACTAATGGTTACCACAGGCGCATCAATATCCGGAAACTCTCGTAACGGCAGCATTGTGAAAGCAACAATACCGAAAATAATTAACAGTACATTGACGACGGTGGCAAAGACTGGGCGTTTTACTGATACATCAGATAACAACATGCCCTAGTCCTCCCTTACATCGACAGGAATGCCATCACGCAGGCGCACTAAACCTTCAACGATGACCTCGTCACCAGGCTTCAGTCCTTGTGTGATCTCGACTACGCCCGGCTTACGGCGACCGATGCTGATTTCCACCTGTTTAGCGCGATTATCCGGTGTTAGAACAAACACATATTGACGGTTCTGAATCGGCAGTAACGCTTTTTCAGGGAGTATTAAAGCCTCATCAATGCTGCGTAACAAAGTAATTTGCAACAACATACCTGGGCGTAAGCGTTCATCATCATTGGCTAGTTTGGCACGAACACGCACTGACCGAGTGACAGGATCGATGCGTGAATCAATACTGGTAATGCGTCCGCGGAACTGCTCGCCGGGATACGCTCGGTTTCGAGCGATCACTTCCTGGTCAACGGCGAGGCTAGCGAAATACCGTTCTGGAACACTGAAGTCCACTTTAATGGGCGAGATGTCATCTAAAGTTGTAAAGGTATCTCCAGGTGCAACTAGAGCCCCTGGACTCACTTCACGAATTCCCACACGACCTGTGAACGGCGCATAGATCTTCATTTCCGCTAAGGTAGCTTCGGCTACTTCAAGTTCCGCCTGTAAGCGATTAACTTCAACATGTTGCTCCTCGACCTGCTGTTGTGACGCTGCATTTTGACGACGCAGAGAGGTTAAACGGTCAAGTTGACGCTGGGCTTCGTTGAGACTGAACTGTAGCTGCTGTACGCGAGCCACTTCTTTACGCGCATTGAGCTCAGCCAGTAGTTGACCTTTCTCGACACGATCACCGCTATCAAAATAAATTGCATCCACGATATCTTGTGTTTGCGAAGTGATTTCAACGGTCTCATTAGCTTGGGCTGTACCCAAGGCCTCAATCACATCGCGGTACTCACTCATCGAGACAACTTGTGTCTTTACGGGAACACTCGGTTGCGATTGTTCCTCCACTTGCTTAGCGGGTGGAAATGCAAAAAAATAAATCGCCAGTGCAATTAAGGCGATAACAACAAGGGTAATTGGATTAATCCAATTGCGGCGCGCCATACAATAACCTCGAGAAAAACAACATCATAATGAGGTCTATTGTATGAAAAACACCGCCCATTGGGCGGTGCATCTAACGAGTTTGAACGTGAGTTAATCGCAAATGTTTCAAAACATGTTCGATTTAGCGGTGATATTTGGGGCTGTGCTTATGAACCGCTTCTATAAATGCCCCCGCGTGGTCCGGGTTCACTTCTGGATGAATCCCATGACCCAAGTTAAATACGTGACCACTTCCTTCACCATAACTCTCTAAAATCAACTGAACTTCTTCTTCGATACGTTGTGGAGAAGCATATAACACGGATGGATCCATATTACCTTGCAAAGCAACCTGATCGCCAACGCGCGCGCGAGCATCCGACAAATCAGTGGTCCAGTCTACGCCTAAACCATCAGCGCCCGCTTGTGCCATCGCCTCTAGCCACTGCCCACCGTTTTTAGTAAATAGGGTGACAGGTACATGATTTCCATCCTGCTCACGAATCAAACCAGCGACGATTTTTTCCATGTATGCCAGTGAAAATTGCTTATAGTCCCGTGGTGATAACACGCCACCCCAGGTATCAAAAATCATCACTGCTTGTGCGCCCGCTTTAATCTGCGCATTGAGGTAGTCAATAACCGAGTCGGCCAAAACGTTGAGTACATGATGCATGAGCTCAGGTTCAGCAAACAGCATCTGCTTAACTTTAGAGAAGTTTTTAGTGCTACCGCCCTCAACCATATAGGTCGCTAATGTCCAAGGACTGCCAGAGAAACCGATCAAGGGTACTTTTCCATCCAGTTCCTGACGAATGAGACTCACTGCATCGGTCACATAACGCAGTTCATCACTCATATCCGGTACAGTAAGTCCCTTTACGTCTGCCTCAGTGCGCAACGGACGCGAGAATTTGGGCCCTTCACCTTTTTCAAAGTAAAGACCAAGCCCCATCGCGTCTGGAATCGTTAAGATGTCACTGAATAGGATAGCCGCATCGAGATCAAAGCGCCGCAGTGGCTGCAATGTCACCTCGCAGGCGAGCTCGGTATTTTTGCACAGCGACATAAAGTCACCAGCTTCAGCCCGAGTTGCTTTATATTCAGGCAAGTAACGGCCCGCTTGGCGCATCATCCAAATCGGTGTTCTATCAACCGGCTGTTTCTGCAATGCTCTCAGATAACGATCATTTTTTAACTCGGGCTTTCTCATAACGTCTTCCAACATCCAATTTATTGGTTATTTTATCACTCTTGCTGTGCCTTGCCGATAGCGATTTCAATCAAACGATGCGCAATCGTGCCTTCGGGTGGCGTGTCGGGTAAGTCATCAATAGCAAACCAGTCACCCGCTTCGAGTTCCACAGGGTCAATGTGTAAATCGCCCGACTGCCATTGTGCAGTGAACCCCATCATCAATGAGTGTGGAAACGGCCACGGCTGGCTCAGTTGGTACTCGATATCACAGACTTCAATACCTGCTTCCTCGTGCACCTCGCGCGCTAATGCTTGTTCGAGCGACTCGCCTGGCTCCACAAAGCCCGCCAAAACAGAATAAACGCCTTGTTTATGCCGCTTGCCTCGGGCTAGTAACAACGCATTCTCTTTTCTTATCGCCACAATGATGCACGGCGAAACGCGTGGATAACACCGGTGGTTACACTGCTGACAATGCATGGCGAGTTCCCAGTCCACCGCTTGCATGCGCGCCCCACAACGACCGCAAAACCGATGCTGGTTGAGAAAGTCCATTACCTGACGCGCCCGACCCGCCATCGCAAACTGCTCTTCATCATGCACAGAAAGTAAGCTACGTAGTGGCACAAACTCACCGCCTACAAAAGCAGGATCATTAAGGTCAGCCACAATAAGGTAACATGGTCGCTCTCTCAACTCGCCTAAATAGACCACCGTATATTGAGACAGATCAGGAAAGTTCAGTGATGCCATCGCTCCCGATGGAACATTGCCATTCTCAGTTACGAAAACATCACCAGCCGAGCAAATAAACCAACGTGCGGGTTCGTCTTTCGATGGTTTTACATAAGGCTTAACCACGTTACACTCCTTAGAGTAAAGATCGCCAATTTTGATTGAGAAAAGCATTCGACACCTTTACAGTATGTCGAAGATCTCATTTCGGAGAACCCCATGTTAAAGAAAAGTGAGGAAGCACGCCAGCGTTGGGGCGGAGCTCATGACAGCATTGACCAATGGTTAACTGAACGACAAGACCTTCTCGTTAACTATTTTAAGCTAGCCGCCCTTCCTCCCTATGAAGGTGTACGCAACGGCTTACCTGATGTCACTGACATTCGTGATTTCTGTGGTCAATTAGTCGACTACGTATCGAGTGGTCATTTTGAAATATATGAACAATTGATGAAGCAAGCGAGAGAGAATAAGCAACCCCTCGAAGCCTTGTTAGAACAAGTATTTCCACTCATCAGCGATACCACCGAAATCGCTTTAGACTTTAATGATAATTACGGTGAAATTGATTCAAATAATCATCTAAATCAATTTGATCGTGATCTATCAGCACTTGGTGAAGCCATTGAATTGCGAATGGAATTTGAAGACCAGTTACTACATCACTTAGAAAAACACGAAGCGCTATAAATGATTCGATGAACAATAAAAAACGGCCGCAATTGCGGCCGTTTTTTGTATGTAAGTGACAACTTACTGTTGAGTCTCAGATTTATCAGACTCTGGCTTATCTTTCACGTCTAATAGTTCAACAGTGAAGATTAACGTTGAATTAGGTGGAATTTGACCACCCACTTCGCGATCACCGTAAGCTAGCTCTGCCGGAATAACGAAGCGATATTTTGCGCCCTCTTTCATCAATTGCAGGCCTTCAGTCCAGCCTGGGATCACACGATTAAGTGGAAAGACTGTCGGTTCGCCACGCTCATACGAGCTATCAAATACTTCGCCATTGACTAAAGTGCCTTCATAGTGGACTTCTACAATGTCGTCTTCACTAGGGCTATCACCTTCACCCGCTTCAATCACTTCGTATTGAAGACCCGATTCGGTTACCTTAACGCCATCTTTTTTAGCATTTTCTTCTTGGAACGCTTTGCCTTCTTTCGCCGCTTTGCTACCTAATACATTCTTGCGTTGTTCCATCACTTTTGAACGTAAGTCATTCAGTAGTTTGTCAGCTTCTTCGTCAGATAATTTATTTTCACCTTTGACGGCATCAACAAAACCCGCAATCACGAGTTGACGGTCAAGCATCACTTCTGCTTTTTCCTGATCATCAAGGTTACGAGCAACAAAACTACCCACTGACGAACCTAGCGCATAAGCTTGCTTTTCTTGTTCTGATTCGAGTTTCTTCTGGCTAACAGGATACGGTTCTTGCTGCGAACATGCAGTAATAGCCAGCGCAATAGCCGATAGCGCTAGAGGTTTCATCATTCGGTTCATCTTTTTCTCCAATTAACATCCCGTAAAGTAATTGACTATGCCATAATCAAATTGTTCGGTCAGCCCCATACTACACAACACCATAAGGCTTGCCCATGAATATTAAACAAAACGTCGTATTCAGTCTTGGTCTTGTAATCAGCATGCTGCTATTTGGATGCACGCCAGCACCCGAGCAGATACATAAAAAAGCCCATTCCGAAGCTGGCACATACGTGGCAGACATCGCCGATGATGGCTCCTTTAGTGTCGTCGCGACTGACAGTAACGGCGTCTTATTATGGCCACGCTACGCGAATGATGCCAAGTATCAATGGCGCCAAGATGATGCTGATGTGTCACAAATAATTGCCGTCGATATTAGCGCCGATGGCGCAACTGTAGCCGCGGCAAGTCGTAAGGCATTTAGCCTTTGGGACGTTGATAAAGGAACTAACATAGGTTATTGGCAATCAAGCGGAGCGGACATTAACAATATTGCCGTCTCTAATAACGGCTCCACCATCGTACTTGGGCTAAACAACGGTACTCAGATCGCATTTAATCCGCAGTCGGGTCGACGTCTTGAGTTTTACGGTCATCAAAGCTCAATCACTGACTTGGTCATTACACCCAATGGTCGCTATGCCTTGAGCGGAAGTACCGATCAAACAGCCATTCTGTGGTCAACTGAGTCTGGACAACCCATACATCAATGGCAGCATGAGACTCGCTTAACAAAGGTGGCATTAGACAGCGGTGGACGCTATGCCCTCACCGCTGGGAGTTTAGATAAAGCCTATATCTGGGATGTAAACTCCGGTGAGCAAGTAAAGCAACTCGATATCATCGAGCGTGTTAGAATATTTAGTAGTGCACGTTTCAGTCAGTCAGGTAAATTTTTAATTACCGGCTCGCCGTCTCGTCAAATCACACTTTGGCGTACTAAAACCGGCGAAGAACTTAGGACGTGGAACGTTGAGTTACGCGATAGCCATCGACCTAATAATGCCGTGGTATTATCAACCTGGCTTAACGAGAGTACCGGCATGGTCATGAGTGAGAGCTCCGCAGGCTATGGCGAATGGTGGCAACTAGAACCTAACTGGCAGCAGTAATATGAGTGAAGAAGAACGCTTACAAAGTAGAATTGATAATTTGGAATCACAATTAGCATTCCAAGAAGATGTCATTGACGCGCTGAATCAGCGCGTCGCTGATCACAACCGCGAGCTCGCAGAAGTAGCGCGGCGCATGAAGTATTTAGGCGAACGATTAAGACAAGTGCAAGACAGTCAATCATCACCTGATGCGGATCCGAGTGTTGAGCCTCCACCGCCACATTATTGATCGTGACGCGGTTATCCGCTATAACAGATGTTCATCCATTGTTAATAGGTTTTTATGTCTTCGAAGCATCCTATCATTGCGGTAACGGGTTCGTCAGGTTCGGGAACAACCACGACAGGTCAAGCACTACGTCATATCTTTCGGTCCCTCGATGTATCAGCTGCGTTTGTCGAAGGTGATAGCTTTCACCGTTACTCAAGACCGGAAATGGATGTCGCAATTCGTAAGGCGCAAGAGCAAGGGCGCCATATTAGCTACTTTGGACCTGAAGCAAATGATTTCGAGCGGCTTGAATCGTTGTTCGAAGAATACGGCCGCACGGGTAATGGACAAATTCGACGTTATTTACACACTTTTGACGACGCCGTCCCCTACAATCAAATGCCAGGCACATTTACGCCATGGGAAGACATGCCAGAAAACACCGACGCATTGTTCTATGAGGGGTTACATGGAGGCGTTTGCGGCGACGGTTATGATGTCGCTAAACACGTTGACTTATTGATTGGCATGGTACCCATCGTCAACTTAGAGTGGATCCAAAAGCTCGTTCGCGATACGCAGGACAGGGGGCATTCACGCGAGGCCGTCACGACTAGTATTATTCGTAGTATGGAAGATTACATTTACCATATTGTCCCCCAGTTCTCACGCACTCATATAAACTTTCAGCGCGTTCCGACCGTTGATACCTCCAACCCGTTTAGCGCCAAAGAAATACCGTCTCATGACGAGAGCTTTGTCGTTATTCGTTTTCGTGGAATGAAAAACGTCGACTTCCCGTACTATCTGCAAATGATCGACGGTTCGTTTATGTCACGTACCAACACGCTTGTCGTGCCCGGTGGTAAACAAGCACTCGCAATGGAGTTAATACTAACACCTTTAATTGAACAAATTATCGAGCGCAAAACGCAGTTGCGTACCCAAGTGGATTGGCTCGATAATTAAGTCGTTACTCTTCAACAAGCCAAAAAGTACGCGAATGAGCTGACTCATCTTGAGCAAGAACACGTTGCAGGTAGTTCATCACATCAGGTAACTGTTGCTGTATTCCATAAGGGGGGTTAACCCAAACGTAACCGCACCCATAAAGACCGGCACTGGGGTCAGGCTCTTTTACCATCAGTTCAATCGCCAAGGTTTTTGGTAAGCCCTCGAGCTCACTGAGTTGGCCGTAAAAGTCAGCCACTTTCGCATCGTCTTTGAGCGGGAACCAAACGGCAAAACTTCCCGCCGCCCAACGCTTAATACCCTGTTGGATAGCCGCTATAATATCATCAAACTCGTTAACCGATTCGAATGGTGGATCGATTAACACGAGTCCTCGCTTCTCATTAGGAGGCATTTTAGCTTTTAGTACTTCATAACCATCAAATGGCGCAAGTACCTCTAAGCGACTCGTTTGCTGCCCTTCAAGATTAGCCTTTAACGCCTCGGCATCTTCTATATGCAGCTCGCTCACAACATGTCTATCGTTCGCTCTCAATAATTGTTGCACTACCCAAGGCGAACCTGGATATGACTTCAACTCACCTTGCTCATTTAAACCTTCAACAATATCTAAGTAAGGCTTAACAAAAGCTGGCGCATCGGCATCGTTCCACAGCCTGCCAATCCCCTCTGGATACTCATTCGTTTTACCGGCTTGCTCAGAGGTCAGATCGTATAGCCCAATCCCGCCGTGGGTATCGAGCACACAAATAGGCTTGTCTTTCTGCTTGTAATAGTCAATCGCCATGACCAACAGAAGATGTTTGAATACGTCAGCAAAGTTGCCAGCGTGATAAATATGTCGATAATTCACGCTTCGATAATCTTATAACTGTGAGTCATCTCAACACTGGCTTCCAGCATTTTAGCGACCGAGCAATATTTATCGGCTGACAGCTTAACTGCTCTGTCCACATGCGTTTCGGCGACATTTTGTCCTGTTACCACGAATTCCAAATGCACCTTTTTAAACACTTTCGGGGTGTCACTCACTCGTTCACCGGTCACACGACATTCACAGTGCATGACCTTTTGTCGTGCCTTTTGTAGTATGCTCACCACATCCACTGAAGCACAACTTCCGGCAGCCATTAGTACCGCTTCCATGGGACTGGCAGATGTTTTAGCATGCCCATCAAGTACCATTTGATGGCCACTCCCAGACTCGGCAACGAACGTCAAATCATCAAGCCACTTGACGGTCGCATTCAGGGTATTATCAGACATAAAAGCAATTAACCTTTAGTATTGAGACGCTGATCGAAGAGGTTTTTTACTAAACCTACGAATTCAATAATGCAGGCCTCTTGTTGTTCGGAGGGATGATTGTTTAGAACAGAAGAAAGGATTTCTTCTAAATCATACATGATAGCGTCAGCTTCTCTTACCATATCGAGCCGAGTATCTTGGTCGATATCATTTTGCTCGAACAACGCCATCATATGCTGAGAAAGTTGCTCTTCAAGCACATCACGTAGGGTGTAGTTGGCACTACCCGCTGGCAGCTTCCGCTGTTCAAACAACGGAAGCTGCCCAGTCAAGTAGTGAATAAGTTCGACGTAACCGTCTGTCTCAGTAATCATTGAGATAACTTATTAAAATTTTAGCCCCGGCGCTAGTGTTTCGGGCAAACTTTGTGTATCGGCTTCGACAGATGCCACAGGGTAAGAGCAGTAATCTGCCGCATAATAAGCACTTGCACGATGATTACCGCTAGCACCGATACCACCAAATGGAGCTGCACTGCTTGCACCTGTAATCGGTTTGTTCCAATTAACAATGCCAGCGCGAATGTGCTTAAAGAAATGACGATAGGTCGCTTCGTCATCACACAGAATGCCTGCTGACAACCCATAGCGCGTATCGTTTGCTTTAGCAATCGCATCGTCTAGATCGTTAAAGCGGTAAACTTTAAGCATTGGACCAAAGTATTCTTCATCGGGCGCATTTTCGACACCGGACATATCAATAATACCTGGCGTAACAAAGCCTAAGTTACTGTCTTTCTGCTTGAGCTTAACCAATGGTTTACCACCGAGTTGGACGAGCTCATTCTGCGCATCCACCATTTGACTCGCGGCTTTTGCAGAAATCATTGCACCCATGAACGGCTGAGGGTCAGCATCGTAGTCATCAACGAGGATGTTTTCGGTCACTTCTACCAAACGGTCGAGTACTTTGCCGCCCATTTCGGTGTTTTCGATAAACAGTTTACGCGCACAAGTACAACGCTGACCTGAAGTGATAAACGCTGACTGGACAATGTTATGTACAGCGGCATCGACATCAGTAATGTTGGTAACGATTAACGGGTTATTGCCGCCCATTTCCAACGCTAAGATTTTATCAGGACGTCCACCAAATTGTTTATGTAACAAGTGCCCGGTATTCGAAGACCCCGTAAAGTATAGGCCGTCGATCTGTGGATGGACTGACAGCGCTTTACCGGTCTCGACTTCACCCTGAACCAAGTTCAGCACGCCCGCTGGCAGGCCAGCCTCTTGCCACAACTCGACCGTCACTTGAGCCACATGAGGCGTCAGTTCAGACGGCTTAAACACCACCGTGTTGCCAGCGATCAAAGCAGGGACAATGTGACCGTTCGGTAAGTGCCCTGGGAAGTTATAGGGACCATAAACAGCGACTACCCCATGAGGCTTGTGACGAATAAACGCCTTCGCGCCTGGCATCTCGTTTTCAACCGTGCCTGTACGCTCTTGATATGCGCGCTCAGAAATGCCCACTTTACCGATCATCGCACCCACTTCAGTGCGTGTTTCCCAAACCGGTTTGCCTGTTTCGGCCGCCATCACGCGTGCTAAACGTTCTTTGTTTTGCTCAAGTAATTCTGAGAACTTTTTACAAATAGCTAAGCGATCTTCGAATGAAGTGTGAGACCACTCAGGAAATGCCGCACGAGCAGCCATAACCGCTGCATCAACTTGTTGCTCGGATGCACTTTCACCACTCCAAACAACTTCATTACGTGCAGGATCAATCGACTTAAAGGTTTTACCTTCGCCCGCGAGCCATTGATCGTTAATAAACTGTACATTAGAACTCATCATTGTTCTCCTGTTACAGAGCCACGATACGCACCGTATCGCCCTCAGAAAGATTCAATTTATCCGCTTGCTCAGCGCTCAATTGCACTTTTTCAGAGCCGTCAACGTGACGAACCTGAGCTGCTCTAAATGATTCAATTTGTGTGTTGCATATAATATGAGGTGTTGCACTCTCAGCATCTACTGGCGTATCGACCAGCACCACCTCTTTTAAAACACTATTACGTACACTACGTAAGTTCTGGACTTCTGCCTCAACCGTTGGTCCTGCGTCGAAAATATCGACAAAGCCACGGAACCTAAAGCCTTCAGACTCGAGTAGTTTTAACGCCGGTCGCGTATTATCGTGCACTTTGCCGATCACTTCTCTTGCCTTCTCTGGCAACAGTGATGTGTAAATCGGGTAGCGCGGCATGAGTTCAGCAATAAAGGTTTTATCGCCAATACCACTCAAGTAATCTGCTTTGGGGAAGTCCATCGAGAAAAAATGTTGTTCCAACCAATCCCAGAAAGGTGATGCGCCATCGTCGTCACACACGCCACGCATTTCGGCAATCACCCAATCGCTAAAGCGTTGTTTGAATTGCGCTAAAAACAGCATCCGAAAACGTGAAAGCGTGCGGCCATTTAGGTTGTGACGATACGGTTCACGTAAGAACAACGTGCATAGCTCTGAAACACCTGTGTAGTCATTACATAATGACAATGTCTCGAGCGTGTTATGAATGTTTAGCTTCTCAGAATGGTGCACGACCTTACCTAAGCGGTAATGCCAAAACGCTTCCGTCAACCCAACGGCTGCCTCAATACCACTGACACCGGCAATTTCGCCCGTTTCGGTATCTTCCATGACGAACAGATAACTTTCATCGCCTGGGGTCGCTACATCTTGCTTGGCAAAAGCAGCTTGCGCTCGAGCGATTCTTCGCTCGAGCAAACCTTGATCAATTGGCAACGATGTAAATCCATGCCCAGACTCTACCGCACAACTATATAGCGCTTCGTAATCTGCTGCCTCTATCGGTCGAATAACCAACATACAGGGTCCTCAATTAACCAACGACTTGAGCAACGGCGTGCTCAAAACGTTTGAGACCTTCCTTGATATCCGCTTCAGGGATAATAAGCGAAGGTGTGAATCGAATAACGCTGGCGCCAGCAACCAAAACCATAACGCCGTGCTCTTGACCCGCGAGCAAGAAATCGCGTGCACGACCTTCAAATTGCTCAGTAAGCTCCGCGCCAATCAGACAGCCCATGCCTCGTACTTCTTTAAACACATTGTATTTGTCGTTAATTGCAGCGAGGTGCTCTTTAATCATTGCTTCGCGCTGCTTAACACCTTCAAGCACGGTCTCTGTATTTACTACTTCTAGAACCGCTTCTGATACGGCACATGCCAACGGGTTACCGCCATAAGTACTACCATGCGTGCCTGGTTTTAAATGCTCTGCAATTGCCGCAGTCGTCAACATTGCACCGATTGGGAAACCACCACCCAATGACTTAGCAGAGGTTAGAATATCTGGCGTCACGCCAAGTTGCTCATACGCATACAACGTACCGGTACGACCAAAGCCAGTCTGGACTTCATCAAAAATCAATAACGCATTGTGTTTATCACACAATTCACGAACTTGTTTTACGAAGTCCTGCTCTGGAGGGACAACGCCACCCTCACCTTGCAATGGCTCCATCATCACCGCACAGGTCTCGTCATCGATAAGTTTCGCCAATGCATCAGCATCATTGTAAGGTACGTGTTCAATCGCACCTGGCTTTGGACCAAAGCCATCAGAATAAGCAGGCTGACCACCAACCGTGACGGTGAAGAAGGTACGACCGTGGAAGCCTTTGTTAAAGGCAATAATTTTTTGTTTCTGTTCGCCGTGCACATCAATCGCCCAACGACGCGCCAGTTTTAACGCAGCTTCGTTTGCCTCAGCGCCCGAGTTGGCGTAGTAAACACGGTCAGCGAAAGTCGCGTCAGTTAACTTCTTAGCTAAACGAATCGCCGGTTCGTTAGTAAACACGTTACTTAAGTGCCAAAGCTTTTGGCTTTGCTCATGAAGCGCGTTTACCATTGCCGGGTGACAATGACCTAGACAGTTAACGGCAATACCACCAGCAAAATCAATGTACTCTTTTCCCGCTTGGTCCCAAACACGTGAACCTTCACCTTTCACAGGCACCATTTGAGCGGGGTTATAGTTTGGCACCATCACGTCACTAAACATCTCACGCGTAACGGCCATTTTTGCTGAATTATCTGTCATTGCTCACTTCCTTATCGCTTACAGCGAATTAGTTAACTTAACAATCACGAATGATTTTAAAGGATATATTATGCCAAAAATTGAGCAATTTGTCTGCGTAAATCAGGTATGAATGGGGCGAAAGCCGTGATATGCAGTAGTTTTGCAAAGAATGCGAATAACTATCCACAAACGCGGCTTAAAGTAGAATGAATACGCACAATTTTTTCTAAAGTTTAAAAACAGCGCGGTCGGTTACTTTGGCACGTTAAATTTTGGACGCTTCAAATTGAGCGTATTTAGTTCGGCAACAAGACCGGCGTCAACGTCATAGCGCCGCAGTAGATGTGAGCCCTCTTCAACACTGGCGAGCTCGACCTCACGTAACATACGAAACTCACAAAACGCATTTGCTTGGGACAAGACTTTCGCATAATCAGAGTCAAAGTCATCCACATCGTGCGCTTGGTGAAAGTTTTGCAAATGTTGACTGATCGGCACTCGCTGCAGACCCCACCCCTCAGAGACAATGTAACTTACACGCTTATCTTGCTCGAGCATCAAATTACGCAAAAATCGCTCGTCTGGTGTGATGCTGATGAGTGCGCTGTGGCGCTCTGGACTACTGTCGTTAATCGAAGCGATTGCCATTTCACGTTGGATCTCATCAAATACACGTAAGTACAATTTAGTCAGCGCCACTTTTCCTAATTCATGAAACATACCGAGCGTAAACGCCAAGACAGGATCCTTGAGTTGTTGCCGTTCGGCGATTGCTTGCGCGATGATCGCTGTTCCCAATGAATGTTCCCACACTTTCCTGCGAAACAATGTAAAGGGTTGCGTGGAAGGCGGCAGCCAATTCTGCATGATGTAAGCAGGCGCCAATAAACGGAGGTTTTCCGTACCCATGAAGCTCATCGCTGTTCGCAGATTCTCTAGTTTTACTTTTTTACTCTGCTTACGTTGGTCAATAAATGGGGGCTGATTAACCGTTTTTAAGACCCCATTATGAAACCAATCCATGCCTTGCACGATATCTTCGATACGTCTCATCGACGCCGCTTTAGTGCTCAGAATATCAAGTAGATCCGGCAGTTTTTCAGGAAGCGGGATCAGCTTTTCACGGATGTAATCTCTATCGTCAAGTTGAGCTAAAATACGACGATAGATATTTTCATGAAGCTCATCCGAAATCCGATCTTGGTAGCGTTGACGAGCACGCGCTAAACGTTCACGTTCATCATAGTTAATTTGTTCGACTTGCAATAACCGACGCTTCTGCTCTTGAACTTCACTTTCTACTCCATCCGCTTTATCTTTACTTTTACGGGCAAATGGAAAGCTAATCAGATAGTTAATAAAACGCTTCTCAAGACGAAATGCGGGGTCCTTGCTTCCACCTTCGGTCGATACAGCAAAAAAATCAAACATTTAACAGTATACTCTTGTTAACAATAGCTGGCTCAAATACACATAGAATGGCGCAAGACTATAGCATGCTAGGAGTTTAGCTCTGCTAAAAAGTTGCCAATAATCCTATGCCCCATTTTCGTAAGTACCGATTCTGGATGAAACTGCACGCCAAAAATTGGTAATCGCCGGTGCCTCATCCCCATCACCTCGACACCAAAATTGTCCGTTTCTACCCAGGCATCTACAACAAAGTCGTCCGGGATAGTATGTTGCTCAACAATCAGTGAGTGATATCGAGTTACTTCAATTGGCGACGGCAGCCCCATATAAAGTCCTTTTCCACTATGGGTTACCTCCGACACTTTTCCGTGCATGACACGTGGCGCTCTCACCACTTGCGCACCCCACACCTGAGCGATTGCCTGATGACCAAGACATACGCCGAGGATTGGCATATGGCCCGCACAAGCCTCTATCGCAGCCAACGACAGCCCGGCCTCATTAGGACTACAAGGCCCTGGCGAAATAACTAAGGCGCGAGGTTGCCGTGCCAGCAGTTCCGACAGCGAAATGGCGTCGTTACGCACGACCCATACCGACTCGCCTAGCTCCTCAAAGTAACGGGCTAAGTTGTAAGTGAATGAATCGTAGTTGTCGATTAACGCGATCACGCGTGGTGACCTCACTGACCGGGATATTGTACAAAGCCAACCGCTTTGTAGACATCTGACAGCGTTTGATGAGCAGCTTCCCGCGCCTTGTCAGCACCTTTCTTCATGACTTGATTTAAAAACTCACGGTCGTTTCGCATGTCGTGATAGCGTTGTTGAATCGGTTCCAGCATGGCGACGACAGCCTCTGCAACGTCTTTTTTCAAATGACCGTACATCTTATCTTCATACTCAGGGACAAGCTCATCAATACCACGACCTGTCGCTGCTGACATAATACTCAACAAATTGGACACACCCGGCTTCTCTTGTTGGTCAAAGTAAATGCGCGCTTTCTCATCCGAGTCAGTAACCGCTTTTTTGATTTTTTTGAGGATTTTTTTAGGTTCCTCTAATAAGCCCACATAGTTGTTCGGGTTGTCATCTGACTTTGACATTTTCTTCGTAGGGTCTTGTAGCGACATCACTCGAGCACCGACTTTAGGAATCATCGGCTCAGGAATTTTGAACACCTCTCCATACAAATTATTAAAGCGTTCAGCGACGTTTCGCGCGAGTTCCAAATGTTGTTTTTGATCATCACCCACCGGCACCTCGTTGGCTTGGTAGAGCAAAATATCAGCCGCCATCAGTGCTGGGTATGTGAATAGTCCCGCATTAATATTGTTGGCATGACGCTGCGACTTATCTTTAAACTGCGTCATTCGATTCAGTTCACCCATTTGCGTGTAGCAATTTAAAATCCACGCCAACTGGGCATGTTCTGGTACATGTGACTGAATAAATACTGTGCTTTGTTCGGGATCAAGACCGCAGGCGAGATACAATGCCAAACCATCAAGGGTCGCCTCTTGCAGTTTTTCAGGCTCCTGGCGCACAGTAATCGCATGCAGATCGACCAACATAAATTTGCAGTCGTGGGTCGCTTGCATATTCACCCACTGACGCAATGCGCCGATGTAATTACCAATTGATAGTTGTCCTGAGGGTTGGCAGCCACTTAATACAATAGGTTTCGACATCTTAATTTGCTTCCTAACTGAATAATTTAATTTGCGTTAATCGCTTGCTTCATCGTACGGATAACCTCGGCATAATCGTCGGCATTAAAAATCGCCGAACCTGCAACAAACATGTCGGCACCCGCCTGCGCAATTTCACCGATATTGTCGCAATTTACTCCACCGTCGACCTCTAAACGAATATCACGCCCACTTGCGTCAATCCGTTCGCGCACTTGACGAAGCTTATCTAACGTTCCCGGGATGAACTTCTGCCCCCCAAAACCAGGATTAACTGACATCAAGAGGATCAAATCGATTTTATCCATCACATAATCGAGATAATGCAATGGCGTCGCCGGATTAAATACGAGACCCGCCTGACACCCGTGTTCCTTTATTGTCTGAATCGTACGATCGACATGTTCAGATGCTTCCGGGTGAAAAGAAATAATAGAAGCTCCAGCCGCAGCAAAATCGGGCACGATTCGATCGACCGGCTTAACCATAAGGTGGACATCGATAGGTGCTGTGACGCCATAGTCCCGCAGCGCCTTACACACCATTGGACCAATGGTTAGATTGGGCACATAGTGATTGTCCATGACATCAAAGTGAATAACGTCAGCGCCCGCGGCTAACACATTATTCACTTCCTCGCCCAGACGCGCGAAGTCGGCAGATAAAATCGAGGGTGCAATTAACGGCTGCATGGGTCATCTCCGTTTTTAAAAGTGCGCGCATTATAGCACCGAA
This sequence comes from Idiomarina sp. T82-3, assembly GCF_001577655.1. Taxonomy (NCBI): domain Bacteria; kingdom Pseudomonadati; phylum Pseudomonadota; class Gammaproteobacteria; order Alteromonadales; family Idiomarinaceae; genus Idiomarina; species Idiomarina sp. T82-3. The sequence goes on from NZ_LSBQ01000008.1 coordinate 44,034, forward strand.
AAGATGACAAAAAAATTCGTAATATCGACTAGCATTTTCAGCAATTCGCTGATAAATTAATCAGAATTGTTAATGATAAAGGTGCTGACCATGAAAACATCCGCTAAATATGCAGCGCTCGCTGTCGGCGTGATTCTCACGGCTTCAGGCGTTTTTGCCCTGAACCAAGGTCCTGCTTTTGTCTCTAAACAAGCTGCTAACTCAACACAACGTTGCGAAGTGTTACTCAACGCCTCCGAAATTAAGCAGTCAAGTGCACAGTGCCAAGCACCTAGCACGAAAGTGACTTGGTCCAACTGGTTTAAAGGTGAGAGTCGCTCTACCCAGTTTCACTTCTTCGATTTAATCGAACTCCTCTTCAGCTCATCCGAAGAGCATACGCCCCAGTCGACCTCTAGCTATAATAGTCAGACAGCCTTATAACCGAATATTATGCAGATTGCGCGAATGAGCCAAGGCTCCATTTTGCAAACACTCTTGAGTGTTATTGCGGCTTTTTTTGGCGTACAAACAGATAAAAACCGCCAACGTGACTTCAATAAAAAAAGTCCTGTGCCTTTTATCGTCGTTGGCATCATTTTGGCGGTCTTAATGGTGATAGGCATTATGCTCATCGTCAAATGGGTGTTAGCCACCCATTCTTAATCGTTATTAATTGGCAATACCACTGTGACGGAGCAGTGCATTTATATCGGGTTCACGCCCTCTAAATTCGCTAAACAGTTCAGCGGCAGGTTGACTGCCTCCTCGCTCGAGAATTGCGTGTAAAAATTCGCGACCCGTTGCTCGATCAAAAATGCCATTTTCTTCAAATTTGGCAAACGCATCCGCTGACAACACTTCAGCCCATTTGTAGCTATAGTAGCCGGCAGCGTACCCCCCAGCAAAGATATGACCAAAGCTATGTTGAAAGCGATTATATTCTGGTGGGATACGCACAGCAACGTGCTCTCGAACACGTTGTAAGACGCCCGCAATATCTGCACCTTGCGCCGCATCAAACTCATAATGCAACTTCATATCAAATAGTGAAAACTCTAATTGCCTCACCATTTGCATCGCCGACTGGAAATTACGCGCCGCCAGCATGTTATCAAGTAAGTTTTGCGGGAGCGGTTCACCCGTCTCGTAGTGACCCGAAATATCGGCCAACGCCTCTGGTTCCCAACACCAGTTTTCAAGAAATTGGCTTGGTAACTCCACCGCATCCCATTCGACGCCATCAATACCTGACACACCGCCCGTGTCTACTTGGGTAAGCATGTGGTGTAATCCATGCCCAAACTCGTGGAACAGAGTCAAAACTTCATCATGAGTAAACAGAGCCGGCTTATCTCCCACTGGCTTACTAAAATTACACGTTAAAAATGCAACGGGATACTGTAACTCACCCTTACTATCACGATTGCGGCCAACAAAATCAGCCATCCAAGCGCCACCACGTTTGCCAGCTCGCGCATATAAATCCATATAAAAGAAACCGCGTGTTTCACCATTGGCATCCGTAATCTCGTAAAAACGTACGGTTGGATGATAGGTGTCAATCTCTTTATGTTCCTTGATATGTATACCAAATAATCGGTTAACAACACTGAACAACCCATCCACTACCTTGTGCTCTGGAAAGTAAGGCTTAAGTTGCTCATCTGAAATCGCATATTCAGACTGTTTTAATTGCTCGCTATAATATGGAACATCCCACGCATCTAGGGTTTGTACTGACTGCGCTTTAGCAAAGTTTTCAATGGCTTGATAATCTGCTTTAGCCTGATCTAACGAGCGCTCAGCCAAATCGTTTAGAAACGAAAGCACTTGATTAGGCGACTCGGCCATTTTGGTTGCCAGAGACATTTCAGCGTAATTATCAAACCCGAGTAAGTTAGCAAGCTCATGACGAAGGGCTAACGTTTCATTCATCACGTCGGAGTTATCATACTCACCTGCATTCGGACCGACATCCGATGCTCGTGTCACAAAAGCCTGATACATCGCCTTACGGAATTCGACATTATCGGCATACAACATGACGGGTAGATAGCTCGGAATATCAAGGGTAAACAACCAACCCTCCTTTTCCGCTTCCTGTGCCGCCTCTTTCGCAGCCTCAATCGCGCTATCGGGTAGCCCGCTCAGTAGCGTTTCATCGGTTATATGATAATGCCAGGCGTGGGTGGCATCTAACAGATTGTTACTAAACTGAGACGATAATTCAGACAAGCGACTAGTGATTTCCGCGTAACGCTTCTTCTCATTCTCAGGTAGATCCACGCCCGACAGTTTGAAGTCGCGCAAGGTATCATTAATTAGCTTCTGCTGTGACCGATTCAGCGTAGAATATTCGTCACCATTAGCAAGTGCTTGATAGCCTGCAAACAGGCCTTGATGCTGACCTACGTAAGTCGCATACTCAGACAGCAAAGCTAAGCATGCGTCATGCGCGTTACGGAGCTCAGGCTCACTCATCACCGAATTTAAGTGTGACACCGGAGCCCACACTTTTTGAATACGTTCATCCGCACGTTGCAACGGCTCAACAAACCCTTGCCAAGTAAATTGTTTGGTATCAAGCACCTTATCAACCGTGCTTTTCGCATCGTTAATAACTTGTTCAATCGCGGGTTCTATGTGCGTTGGCTTAATCGCCGCAAATTTTGGCAACGCATTATGACTGTTAGCGACTTCAAGTAGTGGGTTCGACATCTTTACCCTTCCTTATAAAACCGATTAATTTAACTCTTATATTGGGCAGTTTGTCCAATCTTCAACCATAAACACTGATTTTCTGGCGCGCATCGGGTATCCTTTTTATGTTTTAAATAACAAGATGGAAACCGACTATGAATTTTAAAACGTCAACCTTTAGCGCACTGAAGCCGCTAAAGCGGGGGCTAACACTGGTAAGTTTTGCGACGCTCGTTGCTCTTTCTGGTTGTAGCTCTATGTCGAATCAGTCTGCGGATAAAAATGACTCGGTAGCAGCTCAATCCACTGAGGGTCAGCTCTCTTTACAAGACATTTTTGCGAGTGATAAATTTCGTGTAAAGCGTCCTGCACCAACACGCTGGCTAGAAGATGGTTCGGGCTATACGACTCTTGAGTCATCAAAACAGGTGAAAGGTCGCGATATTGTCCGTTACCACCCCGAAACCAATGCGCGCGATATTATGGTATCAGCGCAAGCACTCACACCTGAAGGCTGGGATCACGCGCTTAATATTGCAGATTACCAATGGTCTAACGACGGCGATAAGGTATTAATTTTCACTAATACTAAGCGCAGTTGGCGTACGCATACACTGGGCGACTATTGGGTCCTGAATCGCACAACCGGTGAATTGCGTCAGTTGGGCGGTGATGCGCCTGAATCAACGCTTCAGTTTGCAAAATTTAATCCACAAGGCACTAAAGTCGCTTACGTGATGCAGAACAACATTTACGTACAAGACTTGGACACGTTTAACATTCAAACGTTAACTAATGACGGTAGCGACACCATTGTTAACGGTACCTTTGACTGGGTTAACGAAGAAGAATTCTTCTTGCGTGATGGTTTCCGCTGGAGTCCTGATGGTCAGCACATTGCTTACTGGCAGTTAGATACGGAAGGCACGCCGACCTTTACGATGATCAATAACACCGATTCGCTTTATCCGACGTTAAAGCAGTTCCCTTACCCTAAAGTGGGTGAAACCAACGCTGCCATGCGTATTGGCGTGATGCCAGCAGACGGAGGCGACACCACGTGGATGCAACTACCTGGCGACCCACGCATGCACTACCTCGTACGCATGAATTGGGCGGGCAATTCAAGCCAACTGTTAATTCAACAACTCACGCGTAAACAAGACGTCAATCGCGTTTACCTGAGTGACATCAGCAACGGACGTAGTCAAAAATTATTAAGTGAAACAACCGACTCGTGGGCCGAATACGTTGATGACGTCAAGTTCCTCGATAATGGCAAGTCATTCACTTGGCTGAGCGAACGCTCTGGATACCGTCATATTTACCGTGTTGAACGTGATACCGGCAAGATGACGACGATTACTCGCGGTAACTGGGACGTGGTTGAAGTCTTGCGTATTAACGAAAACGACGGCTGGGTTTACTTTATTGCATCACCTGAAACGCCACTCGAGCGCTATTTATTCCGTGCCAAACTCGATGGGAGTGGTGTATTAGAGCGTTTAACGCCTGATCAACCAGGCACTCACAGTTATAGTGTTTCACAAGATGCAAAATACGCCGAGCACACCTATAGCGACGTCAACCATGTTCCCGTGACTGATATGGTCAGTTTACCCGACCACAAAGTTATTCGTACGGTTGTCGCTAACGATGAAGCGCAAAAAGCCGTTGATGCACTTAACCACAAGCCGCTCGAGTTTTTCCGAGTATCCGCTCGCGATGGATTAGCGCTTGATGGCTATATCATGCGTCCGACTGACTTTGACCCTAATAAAAAGTATCCCATTTTATTCTACGTTTATGGTGAACCTTGGGGTCAAACGGTTGCTAATCGCTGGGGTGGTTGGTTGTATCTTTGGCATACCATGCTAACCCAACAAGGCTATATCGTAGCTTCAATTGATAACCGCGGAACTAAATCTCCACGCGGCTTCGATTGGCGTCGTTCGATTTACAAAAATCTCGGTGTTGTGACTGTTCGTGATCAGTACGATGCACTGCAAGAAATGGCAAAACGTTGGGATTACATCGATACCGATCGTGTCGGCATCTGGGGTCACAGTGGCGGCGGTTCACAAACGCTGAACGCCCTATTCCGTTATCCTGAAGCCTACGATATGGGTATGGCACTCGCCCCCGTACCAGACTTAACGCTATACGACACAATTTACCAAGAGCGTTACTCAGGTCTGTTGCCGGAATCAGCTGAACGTTATAAAGAAACTTCAGCTATCACTCACGCCAAAAATCTCGAGGGTGATTTGCTACTGATCCACGGTACCGGCGACGATAACGTCCACTTCCAGGGCAGTGAACGCTTAGTCAACGAATTGATTAAATACAATAAGCAGTTTGAATTTTTTGCTTATCCCAATCGTTCACACGGTCTTTATGAGGGCGAGGGTACCACGCTACACCTTCGGACCATGATGACTGAGTTCTTGAAGGAGAACCTGCCAGCAGGTGCTCGCTAACTGATCTTCCGATTAAGTTAATCGGTATTAACCACTGATAAACCCCGTATCTTCGTTGCATGATACGGGGTTTTTACTCATCATATGCGCATCTTAGATTTGAGGAGTCGATTTTCATGAGCAGACATTATGACTATTTAGCTATCGGTGCAGGAAGCGGCGGCATCGCTTCAGCTAACCGCGCGGCCATTCGCGGCGCAAAAGCCGCTGTTATAGAAGCCAATGCGGTGGGTGGCACCTGCGTTAACGTCGGTTGTGTACCGAAAAAGGTCATGTGGTATGGCGCTCATATTGCCGAAGCAGTGAAATACTCATCCGCATATGGCTTTGATCTCGATCAGAAAGATTTTGATTGGGCAACGATGGTTAAAAACCGTGAGGCTTACATTGAACGTATTCACGGCGGTTACCATCGTGGGTTCCAAGGCAATGGTGTTGAATTTATCGAAGGCTTTGCCAAATTCGTTGACCACCGCACCGTCGAAGTTAACGGTGAGAAAATTACTGCCGACCACATTACCATCGCTACTGGCGGTCGACCGATGATTCCCGATGTGCCGGGTGCAGAACACGGTATCGATTCAGATGGCTTCTTTGCGTTAACAGAACAACCTAAAAAGGCTGCTGTAGTAGGTGCAGGCTACATTGCCGTTGAGATTGCCGGCGTTTTTCAGGCGTTAGGCACCGACACGCACTTACTCGTACGTCGCGATCGTCCACTGCGCTCGTTCGATCGTTACATCACCGATGGTCTTTTAGAGCGTATGGAGCAAGACGGGCCTACCTTGCATACAGAAACCGTGGTTAAAGAAGTGGTTAAAGAGCAAAACGGTACGCTCACCTTGCACTTTGAAAACGGCGAAACCATGAAGGATGTCGACTGTCTTGTGTGGGCAATTGGCCGTGTCCCTGCAACCGATAAGATCAACCTCGAAACAACAGGTGTTGAGCTTGACGCGCAAGGCTTTATTAAAGTCGATAAGTTCCAAAACACCAGCGTGCAAGGCATTTACGCCGTAGGCGACAATACCGGTGCTACTGCACTCACGCCCGTTGCCATTAAAGCGGGTCGCCAGCTGGCTGAGCGTTTGTTTAATGATATGCCGAACGCTCATATGGATTATGAGAATATCCCGACCGTGGTTTTCAGCCATCCAACCATTGGTACTGTCGGCTTAAGCGAAGAAGATGCCATCGTTAAATACGGTAAGAGCAATATCAAAGTGTATACCTCTTCTTTTGCTGCGATGTATAACGCCGTCACGCCACACCGCGCACTCAGCTACTTCAAAATTGTGTGCTACGGAAAAGAAGAACGCGTCGTCGGTATTCACGGCATTGGTGAAGGTATGGATGAAATCCTACAAGGCTTCGCGACTGCGATGAAGATGGGCGCAACTAAAGCTGATCTCGATTCAACCGTGGCTCTGCACCCGACCAGCGCGGAAGAGTTTGTGACGATGCGCTAGCCACTTACTGACAGTCGCTTAGTCTGCAAAGGCGGGCGGCTGTCAAATTCTGTTACAAATTGCTTTGTGCCGTTGCATTTCTTTACTGCAAGAAACGGCGTATTTCTGTTTATTATAAAGTACACCCTAAACAGGAATATGACGCTTATGAAGAATCTATTTATGCTGTCTGCACTCACTTCAGCCCTTATTTTGGCTGGTTGCAGCAGTTCAGAAACTCAATCTAATAATGCGCAAGTAGCAGCGCAGTCACAACAAGCACTCGCTGAACAAGTCGTAAAGAGTCCGAACGACGAACGCCAATATCGAGTCGTCACACTGCCCAACCAACTCGAAGTTATGCTCATTTCCGATCCAAACACGGAAAAATCAGCAGCTGCTTTGAGTGTAGGCGTTGGCTTGCTCAAAGATCCCATGACCCAACAAGGTATGGCGCATTATCTTGAACACATGCTGTTTCTCGGAACCGACAAGTATCCGGATACCAATGGTTATAGCGAGTTCATGAGTAATAACGGTGGTAGCCAAAACGCATCAACTTGGCTTGATATCACGAACTATATGTTCAAAGTCAACAACAACGCCTACGATGAAGCACTCGACCGCTTCTCAGATTTCTTCAAATCACCCAAGTTATATGCCGAATACGCCGACAAAGAAAAAAATGCTGTCAACGCCGAGTGGTCTATGCGCCGCGAGATGGACTTCTTTGGTCAGTTTAAGCTCGCTCGCATGCTTTTAGGTGAACACCCGGCAAACCGCTTTTTAATTGGTAACAACGATTCACTCGGTGATAAAGAGAACAGCAAGCTGCACGAAGAGCTTGTGAACTTTTATAACCGCTATTACTCAGCGAACATCATGAAAGTTGCAATGATCAGCAACGAATCTCTCGACAAAATGGAATCATTAGCGAAAAAGCATTTCGCCAGCATCGAAAATGATGACATTGAACCACCAGAAACCACTGATAAAGTCGACTTTGCGAAAGCGGGTAAAAAGCGTATCCACTACGTACCCAATGAAGATGTTAAGCAATTGCGCCTTGAGTTTATTATCAACGATAACCAAGACCAGTTTGCGGTCAAACCGAATCGCTTTGTGACCTATCTGTTGGGCTCAGAAATGCCAGGCACACCGACTGAGCGCCTCAAGGCAATGGGCTTGATTTCTAGCTTAAATGCGTCAGCGTCCCCGACTGAATATGGTAATTACGGCGCATTGACCGTCGATATTAACCTGACTGATGCAGGTATGAAACATCGTGAAGATATCACCGCCTTAATCATGCAATATATCAACATGATTAAAGAGCAGGGCGTTGATAAAAAATACTTTAAAGAAATTCAAACTAGTCTAGCTAACAGCTTCCGCTTCTTAGAAAAAGGAGACGAGTTTGGTTACGTTGCTTCACTTGCTTCCGCGATGCAGAATTATCCTGCTCAGTACGTGATCAGCGCACCTTACGAATACAAAGAATTTGATGCCGAAGCGATTAATAACGTACTTAATCAGTTAACGCCTGAACACCTGCGCGTTTGGTACATTTCTAAAGATGAACCTCACGACAAAGAGCTGAGTTTTTACGACGGTAAATACCAAGTCGAAGATATTGCAGCTTCAGAGGTTGCCACTTGGTCAGCCGAGCCACAGCTCGCAATTAACTTACCTAAAGTTAATACGTTGCTTCCTGAAAACTTCGATTTAAAGAAAAATGCTGACTTTGACCAGCCGAAAGTCGTTATCGAAGAGCCCGGCATTGAGGTATGGCAGTACCCAAGCCAAGTATTTGCCGACCAACCACGAGGCGTGCTAACCACCATCATTAACAATCCAGATCCGATTACTGATGTTAAGAAATCAGTACTGCTTGCTTTATGGCAGGATCTTTACAACCTGCGTGTGAGTGCTTTATCGACTGAGGCGAGCATCGCGGGCATGAGCTTAAGTCTTAACGATAACCGGGGTCTTACCTTTAATATTTCGGGCTTTACCGACAAGCAGCCAGAACTCATGCAACGAGCATTAGATGAGCTCACGTTTGATGTCGAGCCGCAAGCATTTGCACAGGCTGTTGATCGTCTGGTTCGCGGTATTAAAAATAAAGGTCAGCAATTCCCGCTGTATCAATCTTTTGATGCTTATGGTCAGATTATTCGTGAAGACCAGTTTGCTGATGACAGCCTTATCGAAGCTGCTCAGAACGTAAAACCAGCTGATTTAGCAACTTACATGGATGAGCTATTAGCGAATAACTCAATTAAAATGTTTGCCTTTGGTAACTACGACAAGGCTGATTTACAGTTAGCAGTCAATGAAATCAAAGATCTATTGCCCGCCGACAGAAGCGTCACCGAATACCGCACTGCACGCTTCTGGAAGCCGCAAGCTGACACTTCTTTAGTGTTACGTAAGGACTTATCTGTTGCAGACGTGGGAATTGTTGATGCCCATATCAACGGCACACCGAGCTTCGCTACACAAGCAGCAGCGACCGTATTGCAAGGCCACTTCCGTACCGAGGCGTTTGATACCTTACGTACCGAAGAGCAGCTTGCCTATGCGGTAGGTACTTTTGCACCACAACTGGACCGCTACACCGGCTTTGGGCTTTATATTCAGACTCCGGTGAAAAATGTTGCCGATATGCAGGCGCGTTTTGAATCCTTCAAAAAGGAGTACTGGGAAACATTGCAGAACTTAAAGCCTGAGACGTTTGAACAGTTGAAATCAAGCACCTTAGTCACGCTTAACGAACCGCCGAAGAACCTGTCTGAAGAGTTACAGCCGGTGTTGAGCGATTGGTATTTACATCGTTATGACTTTGATACCAAGCAACAGCTGATTAATGCGGTTGAGCAAGTGACTCTGGAAGACGCGAAACAGTTCTACAAGGATACGGTATTAAACGAAGATAGTGCCCGGATCTCTGTACAACTACGCGGTGAGAAGTTCCAAGATGCTAGCTTTGCTGACCTTCCAAATCAGCAAGTGATTGAAGACTTAGCAGAGTTCCATCAAGAGATGCCTAAGCAATAGGCGATGATATGAAGATAAGTAAAAGGCGCCGCTAGGCGCCTTTTTTATAACTGCCGAATCAACTCGACAGTGGTTGGGAACAAGGTACAACTATTTGTCAGCGCGGAGCTTTAGTGCACTCGGAAATCCGGTTGCCGCAACGCTGCTCGTCCGAAACTGCTCACGAACTTGAGATACGACGGTTTGAGCATCATTCGCTAACATCGCTTGGTTACTTAACATCAGGTCATACATCATGCGCTGCTGAGTCAGACGCACACTGCCACGAATGGTTTCATGATAACCCGTTTGTCCTGGTGTCACTGTGTAGTGTTGCATGACACTTGATGACGCAGGTGCCTGTTCTATATTCATTTCTGCACTTGCCATTACGTTCGCTGATACGACTAAGCCAGCGACTATCGAAATTAAACGTTTCATAATCTTGACTCCTAATCTTGAGGCTTACTTAATGAGTCGTACTCGCGTAAGCAAAGGTTGCATCACCGTGAAATTATTTTTGTTATGAGCTAACTATAGCGAGTTATCTATGTATTTGGGTTTCAAAAAGATGTCCATTTGTAAATGATTGGATCAAATCACGCAGATTAGGCTGGCTTGGATGAAATTTTTCGAACACAGCATCCAAACTGGTTATTTTTTCGTCTAATAGGTGATTGCCCTAATCTAGAGGAACTTATCATGGCTAACAGCAACCACTCGCAATGGGATTCACACCCCGATATTGGACCACAACCCGCCTGTACTGGAGCAGACTTGGATAACGAAACAGGCTTTTGGGAGCGGAGTCGACCTATCGACCCCTTTATCGAACAGAAAGAGTTAGACAGTATCGATGATCAACAGGAATAAAAAAAGGGAGTGCGTGCACTCCCTTTTTTAATGATGCCATCGTCAGATTAAACGACACCCTGCTCAATCATCGCATCAGCGACCTTTTTGAAGCCCGCGATATTGGCCCCCAAAACGAGGTTATTAGGTGAGCCAAATTGTTCAGCCGTGCGCTTACAGTCAGAGTAGATAGTTTTCATAATCTCTTGTAACTTACGATCCACCTCATCAAACGACCACTGCTGCATACTCGCATTCTGGGCCATTTCTAGCTGACTGGTTGCCACACCACCCGCATTCGCTGCTTTACCGGGACCATAACCGATTTTTTGTTCAACAAAGAAGTCGACCGCAGCTTGCGTCGATGGCATATTCGCTCCTTCAAGCACCGCTAAACAGCCATTTTCAGCGAGTGCTTGAGCATCCTGCTCAGTCAGTTCATTCTGCGTTGCACACGGAAACGCGATATCCCCCTCATAACGCCAGACACTATGCCCGTCTTCAGGGTAATCTTCACGAGCGATATATTCGGCGTCGTCGTGGGTGTCTAAATATGTTTTTAGGCGTTCATGGTTTTCTTCTTTAATCTGTTTAACTAGGTCTAAGTCAATACCTGATTTATGATAAACCATACCGTTTGAATCGCTGCATGTGACCGGTGTAGCACCGAGCTCGTAGAGCTTTTCCATCGCGTATATGGCAACATTACCGGATCCAGATACAAGGCACCGCTTGTCACTGAGCTTTTCGCCACGATCACCTAAAAGGCATTGAGCAAAGTAAACAGCCCCGTAGCCAGTGGCCTGTTTGCGTGCGTGCGAACCTCCCCAACGCAAACTTTTACCAGTCAGTACACCCTCGAATCGATTTTTTAGCCGCTTATACTGACCAAAGAGATAGCCAATCTCGCGGGTTCCCACACCAATATCGCCTGCCGGAACATCGGTGTGAGGACCAATGTGGCGATGCAACTCGGTCATAAACGATTGACAAAAACGCATGATCTCCGCGTCAGACTTGCCCTTGGGATCAAAGTTTGAGCCGCCTTTACCGCCCCCAATTGGGAGTCCAGTCAACGCGTTTTTAAATATCTGCTCGAAACCAAGAAACTTAATGATGCCAGCGTTCACTGATGGATGGAATCGCAACCCACCTTTATAAGGACCTAGGGCTGAATTGAATTCAATCCGATAGCCCTTATTCACATGAACCTGACCTTCATCATCTTGCCATGGCACGCGAAACATGATCTGTCTCTCGGGTTCTACGAGTCGCTCAATGATCGCCTGTTGACGATATTTGGGGTGCTCCTCCAACAACGGTTCGATAGACTCCAATACCTCTTCCACCGCTTGATAAAACTCATTTTGCGCCGGAGAGGTGCGTTTCAACATATCAATAGTTTCTTTTACGTAGCTCATGCGTTCCTTCTCGTTTCTAAAAGATACTTAATAAATAAACCTTCCATGGTGTTTTGGATCGTTTATTTGGCTTCAAACGCCGAATATTCATCCAAATAATCTTGTTGCCGCAAAATTTTCGACTCTGGATCGAGTACAATGTGTACGTCGTTAGACGGGAGTGTAATTGTCTTCGCCTCCTTCGATACGACAACGGTTCTTAGCTCACCACCGACGCGTATTTCGACGGGCATCGTAAAAGGAGCCTTTGCTGCCGATTTAAAGTGCAACGTAAGTTGGTCGCCGTCGCGTTCGGAGACTAACTCGGGTAGAGCCGCTTGATAAATATAATGCTCAAAAAACCATGTCATGTCTTTTCCCGTTTCGGCATTAACGGCATCGATGAAGTCTTGGGTATCGGCAAAATGTGGCTTGAAGTTACCTGGCTTGGGATCGTCCGTACCGTAGACAAGCTGTTGGGTTGCGTTAAAAAAGGCTTCATCGCCAATCAGGTAACGCAGCGTGTGCAAGACCCAAGCGCCTTTTTGATAAATATCGCTACCCGGTCCACGATCGGCTTTGTAGACGTCATCCTCGGACATTGGTTTATTTGAAACAATGGGATGCTCGTTACGAATCCCAATACGCTGGTCATACATCATTGTATGGTATAGGGCATCACCATGTAGATACTGGCCGTAGAGTGGTTGCATATAAGTACCAAATCCCTCATGTAGCCACATATGGTCCCAGTCCGTATTCGTGACTTGGTTGCCAAACCACTCATGCGCCAGCTCATGTTGTAGTAGCCAATCAAAGTCGTACTTCCCTGGTTTATAATCCTGCCCATAGGCATTAATGGTCTGGTGCTCCATCCCTAAATGAGGTGTTTGTACAACCCCCATTTTTTCAGCATAAAAGGGGTATGGCCCTATGACCCGTTCGTAAAATTCAAGTTGCTTAGGAAACTCCGCAAAGAGTTTTTGTGCTTTTTCCTTCTCGCCTCGCAAGTAATAGAATACAAGCGGGTATTCATGCCCGTAACGACTGTGATAGGTCGTCTCGAGCTTATCGTAAGGACCGATATTTAACGCGATGCCATAATTATTTTGTGACTGTTCGCTACGCCAATGATATTCGCTCCAATCATCGCCCTCAGTGGTTTCGATAAGTTGACCATTGCTTGCCGCGACGAGTCCCTTTGGCACACGAATGCGAATATCTGTTTGCTGCGGCTCAAACGTTGGGTGATCGAGGCAGGGCCAAATTAAATCACATCCCTCACCTTGCACTGCGGTCGCGATCCACGGTTGACCTGACTCAGTTTTAGACCACACATAGCCGCCATCCCAGGGCGCTCGTTCAGCCACATGAGGCTGGCCCTCATAATTGATAGTTACCTCGAACGGCTGGTTGACGGTGACACTATCAGGTAGGGTAAAACGGATCTCACCCTTTTCGTGACTAAAGTCACTCACCGGATGCCCTGCGGCGGTAATTGATGAGATACGATAGTTGTTGTCCAAGTCTAACAATAGCTGCTTCTGTTCAGCCGTTACGGTGAGTGTCAATGTCGTTGTGCCAATTACCGACTTTGTCTCAGGGTGAATATCAAAAAATAAGTCCGCCTGATCGAGTTCAATGTTTTTTTGTAAAGGCTTAAGCGCACCTCCAGTTTCAAGCGTTTGCGCTAGTGTTCGTTGCTCTTGAATTGGTGTGCTGCATCCTGACAATGCAGTAGCAGATAAGATCCCCAGCACGAGAGCCGAGTTTATAGCGTTAGAACCCATGTTTTCACCTCGTTTGTTTTTGTACTTATACACTAGCGCGTCTCCCACTTGGCATACAGTTCGTTAGTCGCTTCAAATACGGTGTTGATAGAAAGTTACATGACATTGATCAAAAATATATGTGCTCAGCGACATAATCTGTTACCTTGCAAATATACAAATATCAATAATAAAAATAACCTAATTAGAGAGAGCCGCTTTGTTAAAAGCATTACTCAAACATGCATCAACTTCCGTTGTTCATACGGCCGCGTTTACGTGCGTGTTGTTTGGAATGTTAGGCTTTGCAAACTATCTTTTTATCGAACCATCAAGCCGTATTAATTCTGCAAGTCTGTCATTAAGCGCCGCAGCGCTATGTATTGGCGTCGCACTTTACGGTCAGCAAGCTCATCGATACTGGCTTGCACGTATTGGCGGGATTGGGTTATTCGCCACTGGCCTCTACGCACTTAAAGCCACTGATCTACAATTGCCCCTATTCCTGCCCACCTGTTGTTTCATATTAGCGGCGGTCTACATCACCACGGGTAAGACTCAATTACATCGCATTATTTGGAAAGCCGTCGGTAGTATTTTTATCTTCATTGCGCTGATTAGCTTCGCTATTACTTGGCTCGATATTAATACCTACCCACTGATTCAAAACCCGATCGCATTTTCAGCAGCCACCATCATTGGCCTCATTGCCGGTTTAGGCATGCTATTTTATTGCTTTAATCAATCGCCCCCAAAGCAATCTATTCTTTCTCTAACAGGCTTAGTCTTAACCTTGAGTGCCACAATCGCAATTTGGTTCGCTCAATCGAATGCCGACATTAATGAAATACGCAGTCGCGGCGAAGTAAACCTGACTCAGTCAGCGGATGTGATTGGCCAAAGGCTCAGCTCTCAGTTCAGCGCGCTTCAGCGCCTCTATCGACGTTGGAGCGAATTACCAGCAGAATCTGTCGACCAAATTATCAATATTGATACAGAGGACTACACGCGCGATTTTTCATTGATTGAGTGGATGGGAGTCTACGATGATAGTCAACAGCTGATGTTTAGCCCTATCCCGATATCGGATATTGATAAAGAGATTTTAGAACAGCCTTCAATCAAGGCATGGCGCGCCAATAATGTGCATAATGAAAGCCGCGTTATTTCCGCCTATTCATTACAACAAGGCGTTCCACGATTAATTCTTAGTTACCCGATCACTAACCCAGACATCGAAGCCGATCAGTTAATCGCCAATTTAAATATCAAAGACCTCATGCGGATCGATCGCATACCTTATTTAGATATCTTCGACAGTTACGTCGAACTATCAGAAAGTTACCTATTACCGATAAGTAGTGATTCATTTGATGTTATTTCACTGTCCGAACTCACGGACATCCATGCCTACAAGGTATCGACCATGTCTTCGATTCTTGGGCAACCCATTAAGCTACACGCTGTTATTGCCGACGCTCATGTATTCTGGCAAGCGGCTCGCGTTAATCAAACCATACTCATCGCCGGAATCCTTCTTGCCTTTTTGTTGTTGGAGTCGATAGAGAGTAACCGCAAACTAACCGAACAACAGGGTCGCTTGATTCAAATGGCCAATTTTGACTCGGTGACTCAGCTAATGCGTCGCGATGTCTTAGAGACGAATATCAACCAGTGGCTATCGGTCAATCCAACTGACGCGCATATTTTGTTTATTGATTTAGATGGGTTTAAGCCCATTAATGATAGTTTAGGGCTTCATACAGGTAATGAGTTACTCAAGCGTATTGCGACACGCTTAGCAGAGGTCAGCCCTGCAACGGCGCAGTTATCAAGATTTAGTAGCGATGAGTTTATCGTCTTTCTACCCGGAGCCGATAAAACATCGTCGACGGAGGTGGCGCGTTCTTTGTTAACTGCCCTACGCGACAAGTTTGAAATCGATTATATCGATCTGTACCTCACTGCAAGTATCGGTATTGCGTCGCGTGAGTTTCAAGTGTCTTCTGCCGAAGCCTTTATTCAAAATGCTGACGTCGCGATGACTAAAGCGAAAGAGAGTGGGGGAAATACCTTCGCTTTCTTCACACAAGCGATGGGGCTGAAGTATCAGACAGATTTAACGCTACGTAATCAACTTCAAGTGGCGATTGAAAACCAACAACTGGAAGTCTTCTATCAACCATTCGTCGACCTCAAAAGCGAGCAGATAATCGGCGTTGAGGCGCTCGCTCGTTGGCGTGATAAACAAGGCAACTGGATACCTCCCGACGTTTTTATACCGCTAGCTGAGCATACTGGACAGATTATGCCGCTTTCCGATTTGATCCTAGAAATGTCAATTCGTGAGGTAGCTCAGTATGTTGCTCAGCCGAACTTTATATTGTCGATAAATTTGTCACCCAAACAGTTGCAAAATGGTCAGTTGGTCAGTCAAGTGACACAGTTGGCTCACAAGTACAAGATGCCGTTCAGTACGCTACAGTTTGAGTTGACAGAAACTATGCTAGTCGATGATGCAAAGGCTGCATTTAAACAACTCGCCGAGCTCAGAACACTCGGCTGCAAAATCGCTATTGATGACTTTGGCACCGGTTACTCATCGCTTTCTTATTTGAATGATTTACCCGCCGATATTATTAAAATTGACCGAAGCTTCACACGGCGAGTGCTTACCGATAGCTCATCGCACCCCATCACTGAGGCAGTGATTTCGATGGCGTTGGGTCTGAATAAGTCAATTACTGTTGAGGGAATTGAAAATGCCGAAGAAGCAGCTTACTTTGCTCGGCGTAGCTGCCAAGCGGCACAAGGTTTCTATTTCTACCGCCCTATGCCGCTCGAGCAACTCATAGAAGTGATTAATCCTGCGACTACTTAATGCGTTCGATTTTCATGCGTTTATTGACCTCTTTGCGTGACAGAAAATACGCATTAAACATGCCTCGCGTAATGGTATAGTTGCCCTCATCGTGCCAAGGAAAATAGTCTTCTGAGCCCTTTTGCTTCCAAACTTGACCGTTATCGAAAGTAAGTATCCATTTACCGTAAGCATCCTTGTCGCGACTTGTCAGTTTAACTGACATGCTTTCATCTTGTTTCAGCTTTTTATGCTCTAAACCAAAGTCAGCATTGTTGTCACGCTTCTGCTCGACTTTCTCTTTCATTTTGGCAGCAGGGACCGGCTTTTTATCTTGCTCATTCAATCGGTCGTAGCACATCAACCGCTCTTGGTCGTCCTGAATGAGCGCACAATCACGATATGATTGCTGCGCCATGGCCGCTGACGCTACAACGCCAGACACGAGTACTAACGAAATCGTCACAATATTAACTCTCATACCACCTCTTAATATTTAATGGTTAATGTATCGCCCTTTTGTACCAACTCCAGTTGTTTTAACGCACTCATGCCCAACAAGATCACATCATCTTCTAAGCCAGGCGTGATCGAGGCATCCACATTATCGAGTACAATATCGCCCAGAGTTAATGAGTTTAGGTGGGTTCTATAGGTAACAATACGTCCATTGGCGGTTGCAGAAATACCCTTTCGTCCTTTTACAAGGCCCAGTCTGTCAGCAATATGTTCTGGAATAGCCACTAAGGTAGCGCCGGTATCTAATAGAAACGTAACGGGTTGCTGGTTTATCTTGCCTGATACTACGTAGTGACCCATGCGGTTTTGCGTCAGTTCGACCACAGTTTGACCACTCAACCGCTGAGAAACAACGTCTTGGTTGGGATTAAATTGCTGTTCGAGCTTGTCTTGGAAGAACCAAAAAAGTAGCGCGAGGGCAAGTCCCCACGCTATAAAACTAAATGTTTTACCAAATCCTTGAGTGCTACTCATGCTTGACTCAATTCGCCGTATTTCGCTCTACCTTATCAGCTTCACGTTGTCTTGTCGCTAACGCTTCGGCCTGCTGCTCGGGTACAGTCCAGCCTGCGAGGTTATCTTTAATTAAGCTAACAAGTGCTGAGATATGCTCCTCTTCGGCATTGAGAGCGCTAATATATTCATAGCGTTCGCCCCCGTTCTCGATAAAGTACTCACGATTCTCTTCGCCTATCTCTTCAATAGTCTCCAAACAGTCGGATGAGAAACCCGGACACATCACTTGAACTGATTTGACTGACTGCTTCGGCAACGCCTTTAACGTCTCATCGGTGTATGGCTTTAACCATTCCTCACGGCCAAAGCGCGATTGAAAAGTTGTCATATACTCGTGCTCACTGAGGCCGAGACGTTCAGCCACCAAGCGCGTGGTCTTATAGCACTCACAATGATAAGGGTCACCGTTTTTCAGGTAGCGCAAAGGTACGCCGTGATAAGAAAAAATCAGCTTATCGGCACGTCCGTGAGTTTCCCAATGGCGCTCTATCTTATTAACTAAAGCACTGATAAATGGGTCATAGTCGTGATAATGCGAAATGAAACGAAACTCGGGTAACCAACGTCGCTGAGTAAAGTCATTCGCTATTGCATCGAAGGTTGAGCCTACGGTCGATGCCGAATATTGAGGATAGAGTGGTAACACCAATAGTTTGCGTACGCCCGCACGCATCATTCTGTCCAGCGCATCTTGAATCGATGGTTTTCCGTAGCGCATCGCATAGTCCACTATCACATGTTCACCTAAATCCTGCGTCAGCGCGTGTTGCACCGCAGCGGCTTGGTCCTCTGTGTGATACAGCAAGGGCGAGCCCCGATCAGTCCATACGGTCTTATACGCCTCTGCAGAACGTTTAGGTCTGATATTCAGAATGATACCGTTAAGGATAATTTTCCAAAGCCAACGTGGAAACTCAACAACTCTGGGGTCAGACAGGAATTCTTTAAGGTAAGGCTTGAGCGCTGCTTTAGTCGGCGCATCGGGCGTACCTAAATTAGTGAGCAAAACACCGACTTTATCAGCTTGTTGATGCGAGAACGCGCTATTACCACGATAATTCATTGAGGAAACACCTTATTAACTTCATTCTGGGTTTAGTTTACGAAATTTTTCGACTTTACGATCCACTAAATTCCAATTTATGCAGTATAACGATACGATTAACTTAATCGAGTAAAAAGGATACCTAAAGTGAGTAACGAGCCTGCTTCAGCGCAGAAAATTGAACCGGATGATAAAAAAGCGAACAAGTGGTTCCAGAAACTCATTGACTCGCCTCATGCATTGGTGCTTTTATTTTTCTTCTCAGCGCTAGAAGCCACCATTATACCTATTCCTTTAGAACTCATATTAGTGCCATACATGCTTGTTGAGCGCCAGCGCATTTGGCTCATTGCTTCTGTCGCGCTAGCAGGTTGTCTAACAGGTGCGACCGCAGGCTATTTCGTGGGTCAAGCATTCATGGATACGGCAGGCGTTTGGGCAATAAACTATTTTGGTATTGAAGATTCTTTTGAACAATTTAAAAGCACACTCGAAGCTCAAGGTTTCTGGGCCGTATTTTTAGTCGGCGTAACACCCGTCCCCTTTCAAACAGCGATGTTAGCTGCCGGCGCTGTTGACTACTCCTTTGCTATGTTCATGCTGGCATCCGCGCTATCACGCGGTATTCGCTATTACGGACTGGCGTTACTCGCTCTCTGGTTAGGTCCTTATGCACAAAAATGGTGGCAAAAGCACGCTGTTAAGCTTGGTTGGGGGGTTGTACTTATAGCCGCAATGGTTATTATCGGCGTTCAACTCGTATAGGTACTCATTCATGTTTTTGCTGATTGTATTTGCGTTTATAGCTATTGGTATATCGTTTTTGTGCTCCATGCTTGAAGCGTCGTTGCTGTCGATTACACCAAGCTACATTGCTGGCCTCAAAGAACAGCGCCCCAAGCTGCACAAACAGCTGTCTAAATTGAAACAGACGATTGATCGCCCGCTCGCTGCTATCTTGACCCTGAATACGATCGCGCATACGGCCGGTGCGGCGGGTGTGGGCGCCCAAGTTGGTGTTGTATTCGGAGATGGTTATCTCGGTGCCGCGAGTGCAGTCATGACTTTACTGATTTTGATTCTGTCAGAAATCATTCCGAAAACCATCGGTGCAAAATTTTGGCGTTCGCTCGCGCCTCTACTCCCGGGGATTTTGAACTTCTTAATCACTAGCCTTAAGCCATTTATCTGGCTATCGGATCAAATCACCAAACGTATTGGCGCCAACGAAGCGGATATCGATGTGCGCTCAGAAATCAAAGCGATGGCGACTATGGGACTTGAGCAAAATGCCCTCGATGAGGACGAGCGCCGAGTTATCTGGAACATTCTAGACCTACACGATATTCGCGTGAAACAAGTCATGACGCCGCGCACAGTATGCGAGACAGTGCGCCCAGATATGACCATTGGCGAGTTCTACAAGCACACTAAACAACTACCCTTTTCTCGATTTCCAGTCATCGATGCTGACGAGGAGCCGCATGGAATCTTGTTTCGCAGTGACGCGCTAGAAGCCGATCAGGAAACAACCCTTGCTGAGCTCACACGCCCAGTTGAAATTGTCACGGAAACGGTGAGTGTTGAAGCCTTAATGGCGCATCTGCTACAAGAACGCCAGCATATGTGTTTGGTCTACGATGAGCATGGAAGTTGGCTTGGGTTAATTACTTTAGAAGATATCATCGAGACCATTTTAGGTACGCCGATCATGGACGAAACCGATAATATCGCCAGCCTGCGTCGTTATGCTCGGCAGCGCTGGGATAAACGCTTAAAAAGCACTCCAAAGCAAGCGCAGAGCGAGTAAGGTAATGACCCATTTAAAGAGTTGGTCAAAGTGCTGGTTAGTCATTCTCTTTAACCAGCGAACCCCCATGTAGGTTCCTAAAAAACCGGCGGCTATCATACACATGATAAGTAACCACCACTGCTCAAAGACAAAACCTTGTGCGCCAAAGACAATTGCTTTCGGCGCATGTTGCATTGTCATAATAGCGGCAAATGTCGCCACAACCGTATGCCTATGATCAAAGCGTGCTTTTACGAAACTGGCGACCACGGGCCCTGAAGCACCAACAAACAGTGAAATAAAGCCACATAATGCCGCGCCAAGCGCTAAACCAACACGTCCCAAAATTAATTTAGGTAACTGCGGCCCCCAAGTTAAAAACAACAGGAACCCAGCAATACTCAACTGCAACCAATGTTGCGGTAATTGCAGCAATACGAGGCTACCCAGCAGCGTTCCGACCAATCCAAAGGGCACAAACCAAATGACGGTCCGCCAATCAATATGCCGCCACGTCAATGCTGAACGCCCTACATTCGATCCCATTTGCACAAAACCGTGTACCGGGATGATTGCATGCGCCGGCAATACCGAAGCTAGGACGGCAATAAGCACAGCGCCACCGCCAGCACCCGCGACAGCACTCAATAGTGATGTCAAAAACGAAAGACCCACCAATAAACTAAACCAGATATCCTGAACGCCCAACTCGCCCCCTACACACAACGCTCTAATTTGGTTATAATCCGCTCGATTTTAACGCCCCGGATTTGCGATCCGACCTGCTGAAAAAGGAAGTAAACATGTATATCTGTGCAGCCCTCTATAAGTTCGTTGAACTCAACGACTTTGAATCCCTCCGTGAACCACTCTACCAAGTGATGTTAGAGAATGATGTCAAAGGCACATTATTGCTCGCACGTGAGGGCATTAACGGTACTATCTGTGGCACCCGCCAAGGCATTGACAATGTACTAGCACACATCAACGCGGATGAACGCCTCGCTGGTATTGAGCATAAAGAGTCACCGAGCGATGAACAAGCGTTCTATCGCACTAAAGTGAAGCTTAAAAACGAGATTGTCACCATGGGTGTTGATTGGGTGGATCCAAAGAACACTGTGGGCACTTATGTCGAGCCCGAAAAGTGGAACGACCTCATCTCAGATCCCGAAGTGCTTTTAATTGATACACGTAATGAGTACGAATACGCCGTAGGCACGTTCAAAGGCTCGGTCAACCCCAAAACAGAAACCTTCCGTGAGTTCCCTGAATACGTCAAGGAGCACTTAGATCCGTCTAAACACAAAAAAGTAGCCATGTTTTGTACCGGCGGTATTCGTTGTGAAAAGTCGACGGCTTACTTGAAAGAGCAAGGATTTGATGAGGTCTATCATTTAAAGGGCGGCATCTTAAAATACCTAGAAATGGTGCCAGAGGAAACCAGCCTTTGGGATGGTGAGTGCTTTGTTTTTGACCAGCGTGTAACGGTAAAACACGGTTTAGCGCAAGGTGCGTACGACCAGTGCTATGCTTGCCGCATGCCTATCACTAATGAAGAGAAGCAATCGGAACATTATGTGAAAGGGGTCAGTTGTCCACACTGCTACGACAAGACAACCGAAGAGCAAAAGGCGCGCTATGCCGAACGCGAACGCCAAATCCAACTTGCTAAACAGCGAGGCGAAGCACATATTCGCGATGGTAAACGCGATGCCACACTACAAAACTGATCGGAATTGCGCTAGATTCGTATCAGTTCAACAGCATCGATTTACTGGAGAAAGGTAATGAAGCAATTAAAAGTGATTGGTTTAGATGAGAAAAAAGCTGAGCAATTAGCCGACAAACTCAACGAATTGTTGTCTAACTATCAGATTTTTTACATGAACGTTCGTGGCTTTCACTGGAATATTAAAGGTGAGCGTTTTTTTGAGCTACATGCCAAGTTCGAAGAAACTTACGACGATTTATTGTTGAAGATTGATGAAATTGCCGAGCGTATTTTGACATTAGGTCAACGCCCGATGCATGCCTATTCGACTTACATCAAGACCAGTGACATCGAAGAAGTCAAAGACGTTCATGATGGTCGTGCGTGTGTGGCTAACATCTTAGATAGCTATCAAACGACAATTCGCCTACAACGCGAAATTCAAGATCTGGCGAATGACGCAAATGACGAAGGCACCTCAGCACTGATGAGTGATTATATTCGCGAGCAAGAGAAAACTGCGTGGATGCTCACCTCATACCTAAACGACTAAAGTTACGAAGCTAGAAAATGAAAGCCCACCCTGCGGTGGGCTTTTTTGTGAGCGATTAAAAGCTGTACTTCGCTTTTACGTAGTAGTAGCCGCCGTTGATACCAAAAGGTAGTGTTTCCCAGCCATATTTAAAACCTGCTTGAGAGAACGGAACGCCTGCACTCCCCCATTCATCCGGATAAGTATCAAACAGGTTGTTTGCCCCCACGACCAGTTTAAAATCATCAGTCAGATCGTAACCGACCGACAAGTCAGTAAGCCACTTTCCATCCCATTTATGTTTGATACCGGTGAAAGCCTGACCTTCTACGGCGCCAAAGTAGTTAAATGCAAGATTAACGCTCCAACGATCACGCTCCCAGTCGGCCATAATCGATGCTTTCTCACTCGGTTGACCTTCTTCGATACGTAATACTTGAGTTTCGTTAAATATCTGCTCGGCAGGGATAAGTGATGAGACTGAGTTAACGCGTTCGACATCGGTATTAACAAAGCTCAACGCCGTAGTTAATACAAGATCGCCACTCAAAACTTCTGTCGGATATGACGCGATAATATCGACACCCTGCGTTTTGGTATCCACAGAGTTAGTGAAGAACTGCGCCGCGCCGAGATTGTTATTATCGAGTATAGTTGCGAACTCGGTACCAATATCTGCCGTTAGCGGCTCTGAGATAACGATGCGATCATCAATATTTATTTGATACAAATCGATGGTTAGGTCGAGTCCGTTTCGCCAACGTTTGATGATACCGATACTCGCGCTCTCAGATGTTTCTTCTTCGAGTCGGTTAATGCCAAATTGACGGGCAACTTCATCGTCATTCGACACAGTACCCGTTTGTACCAAAGTACCATTTACGATATTAGTAAGCACTTGTGAGTAATATATCTGTTGCACACCGGGCGCCCTAAAACCGGTCGCCAAAGTGCCACGGACCGAGAAATCATTGGTAATATCGTACCGCGTTGAGATTTTACCGGAGATGTTGTCACCGGCGATATCGTAATCTTCGTAACGCAACGCACCAGCAAGTAGCCAATCCGGTGTTACGTAGTACTCGGCATCAACGTATGCGCCGTAGCTATCACGTGAGGCATCTACTTCTTGTCCTGGACTAAAGCCAGGAAAGTCTTGGATACCGGCTTCTGCGGGCGCACCGGAAGGCGTTAGAATGGTTATTGAAGGGTCATTGCTACGACCATAAGCCCAAGACACCGGATCACCTGCATTGATCTCATAACCATCGGTTCTAAACTCAACGCCCAAAGCGAGATAGAGTAATTCGTTATTGACGTCGATGGTGCCATTAAAATCGAGGTTGAAGGTGGTTTGGTCAAACACTAATTCACCATCAAACGCCTCGGTCGGCGTGTCTGCGTAGATTCCACCGCCGGGTGCCGGCTCATAATACCAACTGACGTTTGCTGAGTAGGCAGAGTTAAAACCGAATTCATTTTTGCCATACACAATACTCGCGTCCCACAACCATGCATTGGGTAAGTCCCCCCGCAACCCAACCGCTATCGACTGATCATCCGCTTCGGTTTTAAGTTGTGGCAAAAAGCCATCTGGATAGATTGTCTCAATTGTACGAGGGTGTCCGCGACCACGGAAAAAGCCCGCTGAGCCACCATCGCGTGACGAAATACCACCAAAAGCATAGAGCTCGGTCGAGCCCGTCAATGTGTAGGCTGAGTTAAACTAAGCGTAATAGTTTTCTGAATCTGCATCCCCCACATGTAAACGTACAACAGGATCGCCATTACGATCCCACCAGTCACCGATTAATTGTCCACCGGTCGCTTCTAAGGTCGCTGGTGCAGCGCGATTAGTCATACCGCGGTCACGATATTCTAGAGTAAAATTAAAGTAGCCTTTATCGTTCGTAGTGCCCAAGTTGAGGCCAACTTGATTAACCTCACCATCACCTTCATAAGTTTGCCCGATTTCCGCACTCACGCTTCCACCGTCTCCTGATTTAAGCGTGATGTTGATAACACCTGCAATAGCATCCGATCCATATTGTGCGGCTGCACCATCCCGCAAGATTTCTACGCGCTCAACCGCAGTGATTGGAATCGCATTGATATCGTAGCCTGGTGAACCTTTGCCGATGGTTTCTTGAACGTTAACAAGCGCTTGTTGATGACGACGCTTACCATTGACGAGTACAAGTACTTGGTCAGGTCCTAGACCACGTAACGTCGCTGGTCGAATGATATCCGAGCCATCTGAAATGGTGGTGGAAGAAAAGTTAAACGAAGGCGCACTCATTTGAATAGCTTTACCGAGTTCAGAAGCGCCTGTCTCAGCCAGTTGCTCACTCGAGATAATGTCCACAGGTGACGCCGACTCGGTGGCCGTTCGCCCGTTTACTCGTGAACCCAAAGTAACAATACGCTCGATATTTTCAGGCACTTCTTCAGCTTGCTGTTGCTGTGCCAAAACCGGTGAGGCACCGCAAACGGCTGATACAGCAAGCGCGATGACACTCAATTTTATTGTTTTTCTTTCATGCTCGCTCTTCCTTCACCATTTTGTAATAGTTCATTTACAGTGTTTACTTATATTGGTGAAGAATATATATATGACATTTGACGTAACGTTGACGTCAAACTAAAAAATACATGCTATGGTAGTCATTGTAGTTAAATTATTTAATATATATAACAACAACTTAGGAAGATTCAGATGAACAAAATCGTAGGTCTTATTCTTTTAGTGGTCGGAGCAATTTTATTGTACTTTTCTTATGAGGCGTCTCAGTCGCTTGCTTCTGAAGCTTCACAAATGGTCACCAATGAGCCAACGGATAACACCATGTGGTATTTAATCGGTGGTGTGGTCGCCGTGATTATTGGGTTATACGCGGTATTTAAAGGAAAGTAAGTAAATTAGAGTATAAAGCAGTGTGTCTGGCTAACTGCCAGACACATTTTTAAGTGAAAGCGATGACAGTGTGGCAAGCACCCCAATGCCGACAAGTAGCCATAATACCGCCGCCACACCGTAAGAAGCATCGAGCCAACCAAGCAAGATACCAGCCAGTAGAATAACGCCCATCACCGTATTAGATACAGCAGTCAGTTGCGCGCGGTTATCTTGATTTGCCATGTCCACCAGATAGGTTTTACGCCCCACACGCGCGCCATGATGCGCCACTGCAGATAGGAACATTAAACCGCCCGCCGCCCAAATTGAACTTAACGCTTGTGGGAACCAATAATAAATCGCCAAGGCTACTAACATCACAAGCGTCGACATTACCGACGCCGCCGCCATCACATGATGGCTAGCCGAATCTGACCAACGTCCCCAAAACCGTCCGGCCAATAAGCCGGCTAAGCCACTAGCCAATAGTAAACTCCCTAGACTGGTATAGCCTGCATCGCCTTCGCGCTGAATAAGAACAACGATATATGGAATCGCAAAAGCCGCCGCAACTAATAAAGCTCGGGTAAGAACAAAGTGACCAAAAAGTGCATTACGCCACAGTAATGACAGTGACTTTAACGCTTCGCTGATAGCGTTACCGCCGCCCTCTGTTGCGCCAGCAACTTCGGGTATACCCGCGTAGGTGATTGCCGCACAGGTCCAAAGCAGCACGCCACCACCGAGCAATACAAGAAAGAGACTGCGTTGCCCCTCAACATCGGGAAACATCACAATAACTAACGCTGTCACTAAGGTCAGTAATCCCGCAGCCGAAGCGGCGACACCCGACAGTCGCCCACGCCGCGTTTTCGAGACGGTTTTGCCCGTCACGTCTTTATTGGCTACGGAACAGACCCCACGCGACAGTGAGAAAGTAATTAGAAACAAAATGACTGTCCAACCCAACGCGGTACCGTCCAAAGTCGCGACAGCCACAAGCATTAAAGCCAATGACACGGCTTGACCAACGCTACCGGCGACCCAAAACCACTTTCGTACAGGTTGCTCGCGTAATTTTTGCGCAACAAAGAGTTGTGGTAGTAACGCCAAAGATTCTCTTATGGGCACTAAGGCACTGATAAATACGGGTGGCGCGCCCAGTGCACTGAGCATCCAGGCTAAGACTAACCGTGCGCTCACCAGTGAATCCCCGAGCTTGGTCAGCATTAGAGAAATAAGCATCAATACGAATGAACGCGGTTGTTCATTGCATGCATTTTCGGGGATATCTTTACATACGCGTGCGTCTTCGTCTTCAGCAAGGTAGCCGTAGACACGATTCATCAATTGCTTATCAGCCATCACATTTCCCTAATCGTCAGCTAATTGATACCAAATGTCATTGACCCATTGCATCAATTGCAGCGCAGCTAGCACATCATCCCACTTTAAAGGTACCGGCGACCGGCGACGGTACTCACCAAAGCAGTCATGCTGTTCAGCCACTGAGCAGCGATTAATTAACATAGCACTGGCAAAATCAACGGCGGGGTTACCAAAACTGGCGTACTCCCAGTCCAACGCCACAGGTCGTTCTGTTAGTACGATATTATCGAAAGAAAGATCGAAATGGCAAAGACAAGATTGCGCTGCATCAATCGTTAACTGTTCTTGCAGCGCATGTATGCGTGCTAACTGTTGCTCAGAAGCACACGCAAAATAGCCCTCAAGGCGTTGCCAGAAAGAAGGACCCTGGTAATCAACGCGCGTTTGATGCAGCGTAGCCATGAGACCAACCATGATAGTTAGTTTTTCGGTTCGCGGTAACTGACTTTGCGCTAGGGTAGGTCCTTCAACGAACGCTTGCAGCACCCAACGACTGTAATCGCTATCAATAATTTGAGGGGCCAAACCTTGCACCGCCAGAGCACTTTGCAACTTCAGCTCATCCTCGCGATTAAGTAATAGACCCTCTGCCGCATTAAGCCACTTAAACAAGTAGCTTTCCTGAGCGCAGGTAATGCGCCAAACATCGTTCACTTGTCCAGTCGATATGCGTTCAACATGTTGAGGGGCCGGCAGTCTCATGTCGTCTGAACCGCAGGTCCATCATCCACTCGCCAGCGGTACATGGCATACACCACAAGTACCAGGTAGAGCACAAATAACATGGCTGTAGCGACGAATCCTTTACTTAAATAGAGATAAACATAGACCGAATCGATTACAAGCCAATACCACCAGGTTTCCATCGCCTTTTTGGTAACCAAGTAGGTCGCTAGTAGACTAAATGCGGTCGTAAAGGTATCGAGCCAAACCGCATCTGCATCGG
The DNA here is from genome assembly GCF_001577655.1 of Idiomarina sp. T82-3. Taxonomy (NCBI): domain Bacteria; kingdom Pseudomonadati; phylum Pseudomonadota; class Gammaproteobacteria; order Alteromonadales; family Idiomarinaceae; genus Idiomarina; species Idiomarina sp. T82-3. The sequence goes on from NZ_LSBQ01000008.1 coordinate 71,913, forward strand.
TATAGTTTTGTAAAAGCACGGCGGTAACCACCGCAACCACTGATACCCAAACCCATTGCTTGAAATGCCACTTAAAGGAATAGTGATGACCGCGTTGATTTTCCTCAATTGCAGTCCCCTGCTGTCGCCATTGCCACCAGCCATAACCTGCCATAATGACGTATATCACTTGCAGTAGCGATTCCATATACAGCTTTGCATCCCAAAAGATACTCGCATAAACACAACAGCTTACCGCCGCAGCGAGCCAGCACTCTTGCCTTTGATGCGCAGCAAGCACTAAGTAAGCAAGCGCCAGTAGCAAAGCGCCGAGCTCCCAAAAGGAGCTCAGCATAAGTTGATCCATTAACTCACTTAACATGGTCAGGGGTCAGGTCTTTATTGATAAACTTACAAACAAGAACTTGCGATGGCACCCGATCGTATAACCAGTTGAGCTCCTTTGTTAGGGCGCCCATGACCACCTCAAGGTCACCAAATACTTGTGTACTCATCGTGTTAGTGAGCACCGTTAAATCAGGATACTCATTCAGCCTATCGATAAACGCTTGAATCACCTCTAAGTAATTATTTGCAAGCGGATAGAGCGAGAGTTCTGCAGAAAATGGCATACAACCTCCTTAAAATGTGTAACGTGCGGTAAGGCCAAATCGACGCGGCTCACCATATTGGACGTAGGTTTCCGTCACGTATTCATCGCGCGGGTCGTTACCAAAATAGAAACCTCGAATTTCGTAGTCTTCATCGGTTAAGTTACGTCCCCAAAGGGTAAAACGCCACTGGTTCCAATCGTAATTAAGTTGCGCGTGCAGCAAGGCCATACTATCCGCTTGTTGATTGTGTGAGTTAGAGAAGTAAAAGCCATCTTTTAGATCGGTTTGAACGCTCCAGCTCAACGCATTCGTCAGTTGTCCCTCTAAGCCAATGTTGGCTTGGTAGTTAGGTGCGTGAGCTTGATCGCGTCCACTCATATCCCTTCCATCTTCGGTGACGAAGCCATCGATTTCCGTATCCAACCAGCCCAGTGATGCAAACGCACTGATGGAATCACTCAAACGGTATCTTAGCTCGGCTTCTAACCCATAGTTACTGCCTTGTGCGGCGTTCTCAATGTAACCTACGAACGACTGATTGCGATTTACCCAGCTCTTGAGCTGCACATCATCACGCCAGTTGTAAAACGCCGCCACCCGATAACTCCAATCGCTGCGTGTGGCCTTCATACCCACTTCCGCATTCCACAATATTTCAGGGGCAAAAGTCGCACGATCGAGTAAATAGGCTTCAAGTTCGTCAAGTTGTTGGTCTTTCGCGCGCCCTAACGCCTCACCATTAACACCACCCGCTTTATAACCGCGTGCGAGCGTGGCATAAGCATAACTTTGCGGTGCATATTGATACCGTAAACTCAGATTTCCACCAACCATGGTATCGCTAGGCTCTGCAACCACTCCGTTACTATCAACATAGTCATTGTCGTAACGTTCGATACGCAAACCACCAATCCAGCTCCAGTTATCTTTGACTTGTTGGACAAGCTCGCCATAGATCGCTTGGTTTTGAGTTTCGTAACTACTGCCGAAAATACTTGGTGAACCAATGTCCCAATTATAGTAATCACGGGTCAGGTTCACGTCTTTGCTGTAATAGTAAACACCGACCGTCCAGTCTGTTGGCAAGCCCCACAGGTTAATGGGTGCATCCGATGTAAAACGAACTTCAGCAGTTACATCGTCTCGCTCACGATAATACGCGTCAAAAGAAGAGTACTCCCAACCTGGAGCGATGCCGACATAAGTCCAGTCTTCATCAAATGCGTAGTCTTTGTCAGCGCTGAGCACGTTAACCGCGGTTTCAATCGTGAATTTTTCAAAGCCGCTGTAATCCAGCTGTAATCGCCCTGCCGTTGAATCCAAACGATCAAACCCAGGTTCATCAGATAAGGTGGTGCGGTCGTTCTCTAAACTAAAGGCATCGTAGCCATTATCAATATCCATTTTATGGATACGCGTTTTTAAAAGCCAATCTTGCCCGAGCTGGGTATCGATGCTTAAGCGCGCAGTAAATTCATCACGTTGCTCAGTATCATCGCGGTTTAGAAAGGTATTTTCGGTGTAGCCATCTTGGTCGAATTGCATGAGGGATAAGCGTGCATTGCCCAACGCGCCCAAGGAACCACCCACAGCGCCGGCCAATGTGCTTTCAGAGTAGTTACCCACACCGATTAGCCACTCACCACTGGTAACCTCGGTGGGCTGATTCGACTCGAGCAACACCATACCCGCCAGCCCGTTAACGCCAAAGCGCCCACTTTGTGGACCACGGTAAACTTCCACTTGTCCGACATCGAATAATGTCGCTGCAGAACCCAACCCAGAATAGTCGATGCCATCAATGACTAAGCCGACCGATGGATTAATTGCATCAACAAATTGCGAACGTTCGCCGATACCGCGGATCTGGATGAAACGTGCCGTACTGGAGCCACCCGAAAAATTGACGTTAGCAACCGAGTTCAAGACGTCCTGCAAGTGACGTGATGCGCGTTGATGCATTGAGTTTTCATCAACAATGGCGATGCTGCGAGTGGTTTGTGTGATGGTCTGCTTTTGAAAGTCACCGACCACCTCAATGGATTCATCAATAGTGGTTTCGTTGGTGTCTTGTGCCCAAACAGAAGTGCTGCTCAGCACACCGATCAGAAGCGCAGATAGTTTAAAACTGTTGTTATGCATGGATCATTTCCCTTATTGACTGCAAAGAAACGACCCGGTTGGATCAGTCAGAGACTGATACTGAAGGAGGTTATTCACTCATTGTATGCGAGACTTTACCATCCCTACGCCAGTATTAACCGGATCAGGTAAAAAGGGTTCGCTTTCGCATCTCAGCCTAAAAAGGCACCCCTTGGTACTCGGGCGCTAGTATAACGCCTTGTTTAAAATTGGCAAACCTAGATGAATGCCAACGCGTCACCGTGCATATTTTCCATTGGCACATCACGTGCCGTAAAATCATCACGAATGACACGAACCATTTCAAAACGCCCAGCCATATAAATCTGACATTCAGACAAATTCGGCTGCTGAGCCATGACTTCGTGATGGACTAAACCAACGCCATAAGCCCAACCCTGCGGCGCCTCTTCGACCACAGGATGGTAAGTAAATAATGGATGTTGAGTTGCTAATGCCTGCAGCTCCTTATGCAAATAAAGGTCATCCGCCGACTTTGCGCCCCAATAGAAATAAACAGGTTTATCTAAGCCATCTGTCAGCAATTTTTGCAAAATAGAATATGTGTAAGAGAAGCCCGTACCTCCGGCAATCAACACCGTATCTCCAGCACGATCGGACTTAAATACAGCCTCACCCGCCGGTGCTTCAATGGTGAGTTCGCCTTTATCTTTTACAACATCCAATACTTCTGTCGCGTAGCTGTTATCCGGTGGCGCGCCAATATGAAGTAACCATTCTTTATGCGCAGTCGGTGCAGACGCAATGCTAAACGGCCGTTTATCTCGCTCGCCCATCACCACCATTAAGTACTGACCCGCTTCAAATTTTGTCGCCTCAGGTAAGGTCACACTGACTTCCCAGACGTGCTCTGCTAACTGACGGCTCACATGCGCTTTACAGTGCATCACTTGCGACATTTACTTCTCCAAAATATTTAATTCATCCCACAGCGAATCCACGCGCTGCTTGACTGCTTCGCTCATCACGATGGGTTCGCCCCACTCACGATTAGTCTCCCCGGGCCACTTATTCGTGGCATCGAGACCCATTTTTGAGCCTAGACCCGAAACCGGTGAAGCAAAGTCTAAATAGTCAATTGGCGTATGCTCAACCATCGTCGTATCTCGCGCTGGATCCATACGCGTTGTCATCGCCCAAATTACGTCCTTCCAGTCGCGCGCGTTGACATCATCGTCACACACGATGACAAACTTGGTATACATGAATTGTCGTAAAAAAGACCAAACACCCATCATCACACGCTTTGCATGACCGGGGTATTGCTTTTTCATGGTCACAACGGCCAATCGATACGAGCAACCTTCGGGCGGTAAATAAAAGTCGACTATTTCTGGAAACTGTTTTTGTAAAAGCGGAATAAACACTTCGTTCAATGCAACACCCAATACGGCAGGTTCATCCGGCGGACGCCCGGTATAGGTGCTGTGGTAGATAGGGTCTTTACGATGTGTAATATGAGTCACTGTAAATACAGGGAACTCATCCACCTCGTTGTAATAACCTGTATGGTCGCCGTAAGGTCCTTCCGGCGCCATTTCTCCCGGCTCAATATAGCCTTCTAAGATCATCTCAGCGTGAGCCGGCACTTGTAAGTCGTTGCTTACACTCTGAGTCACTTGCGTACGACTATCGCGTAACAAGCCAGCAAAAGCATACTCCGATAAACTGTCTGGAACCGGCGTGACCGCCCCCAAAATTGTTGCAGGATCAGCGCCCAAAGCGACCGACACAGGAAACCGTTCACCCGGATTTTGCTGACACCACTCTTGAAAGTCTAAGGCACCGCCACGGTGCGACAACCAACGCATGATGAGCTTATTTTTGCCAAGTACCTGTTGGCGGTAAATACCCAAGTTCTGACGCTCTTTGTGCGGACCTCGGGTAATCGTTAAACCCCACGTAATTAAAGGTGCTGCATCACCTGGCCAACAATGTTGAATAGGCAACTGGGTCAAGTCAACGTCATCACCCTCTACAACCACTTCTTGGCACGGCGCCTTTTTAATCGACTTAGGTGCCATGCTCAGCACTTTTTTGTACGTGGGTAATAGATTTAGCGCGTCTTTGAAGCCTTTAGGGGGTTCAGGCTCTTTCAAAAAAGCCAGTAGCTTACCGACATCACGCAGTGCAGTGACCGATGTTTGTCCCATACCCATAGCGACACGGTCAGGCGTACCAAACAAATTGGCGAGCACAGGAATCGAGTGACCTTTCACATTCTCAAATAACAATGCCGGCCCGCCCGCTTTTAGCGTGCGGTCGGCAATTTCTGTCATTTCTAAGTATGGATCGATCTCGTGTTGAATACGCTTGAGTTCACCTTTCGCCTCAAGCTGCTGAATAAAATCACGCAGATCTTGATATTTCATAGGTTAACTATTGCGTTGACGCTTCATTGACTCAAAGAACTCGTCGTTGGTTTTGGTCATTTGCAGACGATCGATTAAGAACTCCATGGCCTCAACTTCACCCATCGGGTTCATGATCTTACGTAGTATCCACATCTTCTGCAGTTCGTCTTGAGATGTAAGTAGTTCCTCACGACGAGTACCAGAGCGGTTAAAGTCAATCGCTGGGAATACACGGCGCTCTGCAAGCTTACGGTTTAAGTGCAGCTCCATGTTACCGGTACCTTTAAACTCTTCGTAGATGACTTCATCCATCTTCGAGCCAGTATCAATCAGTGCAGTCGCAATAATGGTTAAGCTACCGCCTTCCTCGACATTACGGGCAGCGCCAAAGAAGCGCTTAGGCTTATGTAACGCATTGGCATCAACACCACCGGTCAGTACTTTACCTGAACTAGGAATCACGGTGTTATAAGCACGCGCTAAACGCGTGATTGAGTCGAGCAAGATAACCACATCTTTTTTGTGTTCAACTAGACGCTTAGCTTTCTCAATCACCATCTCCGCAACCTGCACGTGACGGTTTGCCGGTTCATCAAACGTCGACGCAACCACTTCGCCTTTAACCAAGCGATGCATTTCGGTCACTTCTTCTGGACGTTCATCAATCAACAATACGATGAGTTCCGCTTCAGGGTGATTGGCTGCTAACGACGTTGCAATGTTTTGCAGCAACATGGTTTTACCCGCCTTAGGCGGTGCAACGATAAGACCACGCTGACCTTTACCGATAGGTGCTGATAAATCGAGCACGCGTGCAGTAATGTCTTCAGTACTGCCGTTACCACGTTCAAGATGGAAGCGCTCATTCGCATGAAGAGGCGTCAGGTTTTCGAAAAGGATCTTATTACGTGAGTTTTCTGGTTTATCAAAATTAACTTCACGGATTTTTAGTAGAGCAAAGTAGCGTTCGCTGTCTTTCGGAGGACGGATCTTACCGCCAATCGTATCACCGGTGCGTAAATTAAAGCGTCGGATCTGACTCGGCGAGACATAAATGTCATCGGGTCCTGCGAGATATGAAGAATCGGCTGAGCGTAAAAAGCCAAAGCCATCTTGCAATATTTCTAGGACACCACCGCCGTATATATCCTCACCACTTTTGGCGTGCGCCTTTAAAATCGCGAAGATAATGTCTTGTTTACGCAGACGAGCCATGTTTTCAAGGCCCATGCTATCGGCTAGTTCTACTAATTCATTTACAGGTTTATTTTTAAGTTCAGTCAGATTCATAGGAGGGTTTCGAATTATCGATTCATCACAAAGTCGGTAAGGACTCGCTTAGGTTATAAGTTAGGGTTACATTAAAATTTGAAATTTGGATTCCGAGCGGTTGGAAATCGAGTCAAGAAAGACTTATTTTGCGTGCAATGACTAGCGCACATTGCCTCGATGCTCAGTTAATGAGCAAAACCTAACACCAAACTTCGGATTCGTCCAGTTTTTAGGCCATAAAAATTAAAAAACGGCGTCTTAGACGCCGTTTTTTACGATCAATTAGATGTGTTGATCAAGAAACTCAGTTAATTGAGCTCGAGACAACGCACCTACTTTGGTTGCAACCACTTCACCGTTTTTGAACAACAGCAACGTGGGAATACCACGAATACCATATTTTGGTGGAGTCTGATCGTTATGGTCTACGTTCAGCTTGCCGATGGTCAAACGACCTTCGTAGTCTTTAGAGATGTCGTCTAAAATAGGCGCAATCATTTTACAAGGACCGCACCATTCTGCCCAAAAGTCTACTAAAACAGGTTTATCAGAATTGATGACATCTGCTTCAAAGCTGTCATCGCTAAGCTGAACAATTACTTCACTCATGTTAATCTCCGCTACTCTTTTCGCGACTAATGTGTGTATGATGATATTATTTCTGTTTTTGATTACAAGCGCAAACTGATATGCTTATAACCTATGAATAAAACACATTTAACTGAAACTCGATTCGAAACGCTGGGTTTGCATGACAAAATCCAACAGGCTCTCACGTCTGCAGGATTTGAAAATTGCACGCCTATTCAAGCACTTAGCCTACCAGTGGCGCTCTCTAATCAGGATGTAGCAGGCCAAGCCCAAACAGGTACCGGCAAAACCTTGGCATTTTTGTTAGCAACTTTCAACCGATTAATGCAATCGCAAAAATCGTCTGAGGCGGGTCCCCGCGCTATCATTATGGCACCGACGCGTGAACTTGCGATACAAATTGCCAATGATGCGAAAATTCTTACACAAACATGCGAGCTGAAAACGGCCGTTATTTATGGTGGTGAGGGTTATGAGGCGCAGCAGCAGCAATTAGCAGATAAGCCCGACATCATCATTGGCACAACGGGTCGGATTATTGACTTCTATAAGCAAAGCTTATTCCCTCTCGATAACATCGAGGTAGTCGTACTTGATGAAGCCGATAGGATGTTCGACTTAGGCTTTATCAACGACATTCGTTATTTGCTTAAAGCAATGCCTGACCCTAGTGAGCGACTCAATTTGTTGTTCTCAGCGACTTTATCTTATCGCGTACAGGAACTGGCGTATGAGCATATGAATGCGCCTACCAAAGTCGAGGTGGAGCCTCAACAGAAAACCGGCGTACGTATTTCGGAGGAGCTATTTTATCCGTCTAAGTACGATAAGATGCCGCTGTTGCTGACATTGATTGAGGAAGACTGGCCTGATCGCGCTATCGTATTTGCCAACACCAAGCATGGTTGCGACAAAGTTTATCAATGGCTCGACATTAACGGTCATCGGGTGGGCCTGTTAACGGGCGATGTACCACAAAAGAAACGCCTGAAAATTTTGGATGACTTTGCCGAGGGGCACCTCGATATTTTAGTGGCAACGGACGTCGCAGCACGCGGACTCCACATCCCAGAAGTTACGCACGTTTATAATTTCGACTTACCAGACGACTGCGAAGACTATGTACACCGTATCGGTCGAACAGGTCGTGCGGGAGCGAGTGGCGCAGCTGTTAGTCTTGCATGCGAAGAGTATGTATATAACTTGCCTGCGATTGAAGACTATATTGGTCATACGATCCCGGTTACGAAATACGACGAGACCGCGATTCTGACGGATTTAAAACGTCCTCGAAATCAAAATCGTCGCCGCCGTGGGCCACATCCTAATAACCGTAATCGTAACCGTAATAACAAGCATCGAGGTCCTAAGAACTAACATGACCTCAAATAACCGCCGCATTGCTGCCATTGATTTAGGTTCCAACAGTTTTCACTTACTCTTGGCTGAAATGGTAACGCGCGGCGGTGTTGATTCTCCTCGTATCATCAAACGCGTAAAGCAAAAAGTGCGTTTAGCCGATGGCTTTGATGCCTCTCGAAACATCAGCCAACAAGGTATAGATCGAGCTAAGGCGTGCTTGAATCTGTTTCATGATGAGATCGTTCAGTTCGGTGCGAGCACTGTTAAAGCCGTCGCAACAGCGGCGATGCGCCAAGCGAATAACCAATCGGATGTCCTGCTCGCGCTCGAAACTGCGTTGAAATTTCCTATCGAGATAATTAGTGGGTTACGCGAGGCAGAACTGATATACGCAGGTGTGACCTCAACAGCGCGCAGTCGCGGTGACACGTTGGTCATTGATATTGGCGGTGCGAGTACGGAAATCATTGCGGGCCACGATAAAACCCCCCAGCTATTGCACAGCTTTGATATGGGTTGTGTCGTATTTCAAAATAATTATTTTCCTGAAGGTATTATCACTCGGAGTCGTATCGAGTCCGCGCAAGCACAAGTGCGTAATCAACTCAGTCACTACCAACACGCATTTAAGCGTCTTGGCTGGAAACGCGTCATTGGTGCATCAGGCACCTTCAGAGCAGTGCACGAAATCGCTCAGGCGAATCAGCAAGATACCATCGACAGCGACTATCTAACCTCTTTGGTTTCAAGATGTATTCAATCAGGCGCAGTAAAAAACCTAACATTATTGGGTCTACGCGAGGATCGTAAACCCATTTTCTTAGGTGGCCTGGTGATTTTGGCTACCCTCGTCGAACAATTGGGGATAAACGCCATTGAGATCACCAATGGCGCTTTACGTGAAGGGCTACTCGCTGAAATCTCTCAGCCCAATGAGCAATTAGCGCTACGCTAACTCGCGCGCAACCTGTTTCGCAAAATAGGTGAGAATACCGTCTGCACCGGCACGCTTAAATGCGAGCAAACTTTCCTGCACGACATCGTTCGCTAGCCAACCGTTCTCAATTGCTGCCTGTAGCATCGCGTATTCGCCACTCACTTGATAAGCAAACGTCGGCACTTTAAATTGATCTTTGACTTCGCGGACAATATCTAAGTACGGCATACCGGGTTTGACCATCACCATATCGGCACCTTCTTCGATATCCAGCGCAATCTCATGCAACGCTTCGAGACGGTTAGCCGGGTCCATTTGATAGGTTTTCTTGTCGCCGCCTTTAAGGTTACCTGCTGATCCCACTGCATCCCGGAACGGCCCATAAAATGCACTGGCGTATTTCGCTGAATAAGCCATGATTTGTGTGTTCGAGAAACCCTCACGTTCTAGAGCGTCGCGGATGGCGCCAATACGTCCATCCATCATGTCTGAAGGCGCGACCATATCTGCACCTGCTCGTGCATGGGACAACGCTTGTTTAACCAATACCTCTGTGGTTATATCATTCAATACGTAACCCGACTCGTCGATAATGCCATCTTGCCCGTGGGTGGTAAACGGATCGAGAGCGACATCGGTCATCACACCTAACTGCGGGAATTTGGCTTTAATTGCACGCACTGCACGTTGGGCAAGACCATCGTCATCATATGCAGCTTCAGCCATTTCTGACTTTACTGACGCGGGCGTAACGGGAAATAACGCCACCAGCGGAACCCCAAGCTCTACCAATTCAGCGCATTCATCGAGCAACAAGTCAATGGACTTACGTTCCACACCGGGCATCGAGGGAACTGCTTCGCGTTGCTGCTCTCCCTCTAAAACAAACACGGGATAAATTAAATCATTTACCGTGAGCGAGCTCTCTGCGACCAACCGGCGTCTAAAATCAGATACGCGATTGCGACGCATACGCGTGCGTGGAAAATTGCCATTCGTCGACATGACGGTTACTCCTCAATGGACGTTGTTACAACTTGATCACGGCCCTCGCGCTTGGCTTTGTACAGCGCCGAGTCTGCCGCAGTAAATAAATCGTGCACACTATGATCGCGCGTATTGTCTATCGCTGCAACTCCCGCACTGATAGTTATTGAGTGCTCGCCGTCACGTGTCGAAAACACACATTGCCTAATGTGCTTAACCAACCGCTCAGCGAACACCAAACCGTTCTGAAGGTCTGTTTCCGCTAAAATGAAAGCAAATTCTTCACCACCATAGCGGCAGACTGCATCGGTAGGGCGACGTGCTTGCTTACGCAGTTCCGTACTCACAGCCTGCAAGATATCGTCGCCGACGCCATGACCGTAGGTATCATTCACTGCCTTAAATTTATCAATATCGATCATCAATAGGCACATCGGCCTTTGATTACGGCGGCTACGACGATACTCTCGTTCAATTTGCTGAGTAAAATAACGACGATTATGTAGACCTGTCAAAGGGTCTTCTAAGTTACGTTGCTCTAACTCGTTATTCGCTTCTTGTAGCTCTCGTAACGTGATTTCTAACTCAAATGTTCGCTCCTCTACACGTGTTTCAAGCTCCTCATTGTAACGCTGTTGTGCAATCAAACGTTCTCGCCGTTGCTCGTTATAACGCACCGCCAAAACCCACGAGAGCAACAAAATTTCTAAACCAGAGCCCAGCATGATAGCGTGACGCTGGATAAACATACTGTCGATAATGCCAAGGTAGCCCAACGAGTTGACCATCACGGAGAGAAGTAATGCGCCCCATGCAATGGTGAACATGCGCGCGTAAATTAGACCTTTTTTCCATAAGTAGACGCCAATAATCAATAAATAAAGGCAGCCGGGTACGGCTAATGCGAGTAGCGCATGGATACCGACTTTATAGCTACTGAAAGCACCAACAGCCAGACTAACCAAAGCCAAACCCGCCATGATAAAAAGACCACGCGCTAACGTTCGTCGATAGTTCTTAAGTCGTAATAATTGATAGGCAAATAACGCAGCCGTTAACAGCGTCAAACTCCCAAATATCGGTATACCTTTGTCTTGCAGGTACAGCCAGTTGGGCCATAAATACCGGAAACCAAGTCCATCAAGACTCAGCATTAAACCACCGAAGAAGATCGTATATAAAGAATAGATGCCAAATTCAGGTTCACGTGAAGCGATGAACCCAAATAAGTTATACACGGTCATACAAAAAAGCACGCCAAAATAGAGACCCTCTACAAGCCGTCGCTGTAGCTTGGCATCAAAAAAGTCGGCTTCCGACATCAACGAAACAGGAACACGCATTGAACTTGATGTCACAACTTCGATGAAAACCTCGCCGGTTTGATTCGCCGGTACTGGAATCGCGAAATCAGAAATTAATACCGCTCGTTGAAAAAACGGTTGCTTATCACCTAGGTTGTATTCAATTAAACCGTCATTGGAAAACCAGTGGATGTGAATTGAATCGAGTAATGGATACGCCATGTATAGCACGCGATCATAATCGACGTCGCTAATGTTAAAGGTTAACCAGTAGTGATCATCGGTATAGCCGAATGAGCCGCGTGATCCATTGAGCACATGCCAATTTTCATCTGAGCGCGCCTTCACCGCTTCGATACTTAACGATTCCGGCGTACTAAAGTACTCAATATTTAAGGCTTCTGAGCTCCGACGTTGGTCCATAGTGAGCGATGAAAACACAAACCACAAAACAGTTGCGGCAATCACCACCAAAAATAAAACGATCGAGGACCATCGCGTCATATTCAACTCGAATAGTTGTCAAGTGCGAACAAACGTAAGGCGTTAGCGGTCGTCAATTGTGCAACCTCTGTTACGCTCATACACCAGCTTTCAGCCAGTGCCTCGCCGACGTAGGGCAGATAAGCGGGTTCATTATCTCGCGGTCGCGGGCGAATATTTCGCGGCAGTAGAAAAGGTGCATCGGTCTCAAGAACCGTTCGTTGTTTTGGCAACGCAGGCAATACTGACAATAATTCTTGATTTCTGCGTTCATCACACAGCCAGCCCGTTAGACCAAAGCAATGTCCACGTTCGTTATAGGCATCTAAGGCCTTATGCCCGCCTGTAAAGCAATGAGTCAGTCGTGGCAACTTGGGCTTCGCGTAACGGTCGAGTAGACTAATTTGTTCTTCCAGCGCATCACGCTCATGGAGATAAAGTGGCAAAGATAACTCATTGGCCACCTCGATCTGTTGAATAAATACACGCTTTTGATTTGCTGAGCTTGCGAAGTTGCGATTAAAATCCAAGCCACATTCGCCAATGGCTTTAACAAATGGAGATTGGGCTAATTCAAAGAGTTGAGACTGAAGGTCTGTTGGCGCGTTATCAGCTTCATGCGGGTGAACACCCACGGTCGTATACAATGAGTCAGGAAAGCGTTCACACAGCTCGATCGCTGCATGCGCTTCAGCAATATCGGTTGCAATAACAAGTTGATGACTCACGCCGGCCGCACGTGCTCGCGTAATAACGGACTCAAGTTGGCGATGAAGCCGAGTATGTGTCAGATTTACGCCCGCATCGAACCATTCCATAAAGCCCACTTTAATTTAATTATCGTTCAATTTGGGTTTATACCAGCTTCCAATAATAAGACCAAGCTCAAACAATAGCCACATTGGTATCGCCATTAGCGTTTGTGAGATAACGTCTGGGGGTGTCAACAACATACCGATAGTGAAGGCCGCGACAATAACGTATGGCCTTTTTTTACGTAAACTAGCCGGTGACGCGACGCCCGACAAAATAAGTAAAAAGATAGCGACAGGAGTCTCAAATGCGATACCGAAAGCGACAAAAATCGCCAAAACGAAATCGAGATAGTTGGAAATATCTGTAGCAACCTGAATGTCATCGGGTGCCGCTGCCATAAAGAAGCTCATGGCGAGCGGCAACACAACGAAGTACGCAAACGCGACCCCCAGATAGAACAGCAAGGTGCTACTGGCTAAGAGCGGCACAACAAAGCGCTTTTCTTTTTTGTATAAACCCGGCGCAATAAAAGCCCATATTTGCCATAAAATGACAGGGATAGCTAAAGCAAAGGCAACCACAAAGGTCAGCTTGAAAGGCGTGAAAAAGGGTGCTGCTACATTCGTTGCTATCATTTGCGACCCTTCCGGCAAATAGCGGATAAGCGGGTCAGCAAGAAGGCGATAAAGATCCTTCGCGAAATACGCCAATCCAGCAAATACAACAACGACCGCGATGACAGCTCTGAGCAAGCGTTTACGAAGCTCGATAAGGTGACTAAGGAGAGGCGAATCAGTCATGCTTTTTAGGCTCAGTATCAGATTCTTTTGCCGCTTGGTAGGGGCGCTGAACGTCAGCTGCGGCATTTTGTAACTCAACGATTGAACGCTGTAACTCAGGACTTAATTCGTGAAAATCTTTGCCTTCTTGCTCGAACTTACGTAAATGCTCGTGTAGCTCTTTAACTCTGAGTTCATGATCAAGCTCATTTTGTACGTTTTGAGAGAACGACTTTACTTTCGCTATACCTCGCTGAACGCCACGCAAAGCAGACGGCAAGCGCTCGGGCCCTAGCACTAATAGACCGACCACGATAATGACCAGCAACTCCCAAAATCCAATATCGAACATAAAAAATTAGGCGTTCTTATCTTTCTCGGATTCGCTGGTTGTGCTTTCCGTTTGTTGGTTTTGCTTCAGGTTTTTGGTTGGCTCACCGTCTTCGTTAGCGTCGTCATCCTTTTTAGGTTCGTCACTCACTGACTTTTTAAAGCCGCGTACAGCACTGCCAACGTCTGAACCGAGGTTTCGTAGGCGCTTACTACCAAAAAGTAGCACGATAATGAGTAATAAAATCAGTAATTGCCAAGGACCTGGACTCATAATTCACCTATTCCTTTATCTTAATTTGAGGGCGCGCGCGCCACGCTTTTAATCCAACCATTACGGTAAGTATACCAGAACCCAGCGCCCACGCAGCAGTGCCCTGGCTAATTAACCATACCGAGCTGACAACTCCGCTTGCCGTCAAAATAGTCCAAAACTGACTAGTGGCCGCTTGCTGTTGCGTCATCAACTGCTCTATGCGGTGCCGCTCTAGCTGCGCTTGAATACGTTGTTGCGAACGCAGTCCATCGTACAATAGATTCGGGAGCTCTGGCAGCTTTTCGGCCCAATAAGGTGCGTTTTCCTTCACTGAACGCACCACCGCTCGCCATCCTAGTTGCTCATTCATCCAACGCTCTAAAAACGGTTTAGCGGTCTTCCATAAATCCAATTCAGGATACAACTGGCGACCTAACCCCTCGATATACAGTAAGGTCTTTTGTAAAAGTACCAACTGCGGTTGTACTTCCATCTGAAACCGACGGGCGGTATTAAAAAGATTGACTAGCACATGCCCGAATGAAATCTCCGCGAGAGGTTTTTCGAATATGGGTTCGCACACCGTTCGGATCGCTGATTCAAATTCTTCGATATTTGTTTCTCGTGGCACCCACCCCGAATCCACATGAAGCTCAGCCACTTTACGGTAATCGCGATTAAAAAAGGCGAGGAAGTTTTCAGCTAAGTAACGTTTATCTTCACGATTGAGGGTGCCGACGATACCAAAATCAATACCGATGTACCGAGGGTACGTCGGGTCATCCTTGGCGACAAAAATATTGCCTGGATGCATATCCGCGTGAAAGAAGCTATCGCGAAACACTTGTGTGAAGAACACTTCGACTCCACGCTCCGCTAACTTTTTCATATCCACGCCACGTGCCTTCAACATATCGACTTCGCTGACAGGGATCCCGTCGATACGCTCCATTACCATCACGTTTTTACGACTTAAATCGCTGTAAACCGTGGGGATATAAAGTAACTCAGAGTCCTCAAAGTTGCGCTTTAACTGAATAGCGTTGGCGGCTTCACGCAACAAATCTAATTCATCCAATAACGTCTTACGATATTCTCGTACCACTTCTTTCGGTTTTAATCGACGTCCATCGGGCAAATGCCGCGCTAATACGGCAGCAAGCGATTCCATCAGCTCTAAGTCAGCATTAATCGTCTCACGTATGTCTGGACGAATCACCTTAATGACGATGTCTTTAAGCTCGCCATCTTTTTGTTTTAGCTTGGCTGTATGTACTTGAGCGATCGATGCAGAGGCTAATGGCTTAACAGCGAAGTCTTGAAACAACTCACCGATATGCTCAATATCTAACGACTTTTCAATGATGCGTTGTGCTGCATGGCCATCGAATGGCGCCACGCGATCTTGCAAATAGGCCAGTTCCAATGCGATGTCTGGGGGCAGTAAGTCACGCCGCGTCGACAACATTTGGCCGAACTTGACCCAGACAGGACCCAGCGACTCCAGCGCTAAACGCAAACGCTCTCCAGCGGGCTTTTCTTTATGCTTATTAGGCCACCAAAACATCATATGGCGCCCAAAACGCAGATACCACGGTAGCCAACGTGCCGGAATCAAGTCATCCAAACCATAATTTAAAAAGGTTTTTGCAATGCGATATATACGTTTACTGCGCATGCTGGGTCTCTACTTTAATTTTCGCTGAAGTCGCTCAATTTGCGCACGCAAAGCCTGCACATCGTCTTTAAATAACTCGAATTCCAAACGGTTAGGAAGCACTTGCTTTTCTTCTGTGAGTACACCTTTTAGCCAACGTTGACGCATTTCACTTTGTTGCTGAAAGCGCTCGCGACTCTGTTTAAACAAGGTACTGATACGGTGCGCCATACCGTCACCGAGTTTTTCGGCTAGTTTGGCTTCCCAATCAATATCCAGCGCTTTAACCAAATTCACCAATTGCTGCGCTAGCATGGGGTCGCCATCAATATCCAGTTTATCGGCTTTAATAAGGCGCGTAAGATTAGCCGTATCGCTTAACTCTGGTAACACGCCAAGTTCCGTTTTTACATGGCAATCCAGTTCACCGCCATCATCAACAGAGCTTAAGTTGAGTCCGTCGGTGTGCACAGCGATATTGATATCAAAGGGTAGCTCTTTGAAGCTAAATCGAAAATGCTTACCCGCCAACTGATTTAATCGCTCGGTTGAATTCGGGTCCTGCTGCAACAGTGCATTGATAGTGCGCTCAAGCACCATCCACGGAATCAATTGCCAAATCATTAAAATTTGTATCCTCGATGAAGTGCGACAATACCGCCCGTCAAGTTTTGATAGTCGGCGTTCTCGTAACCCGCTTCCGACATCATCTGTTTCAGTGTCTCTTGATCAGGATGCATACGAATCGACTCAGCTAAATACTGGTAACTGTCTGCATCATTGGCAACCAGTTGCCCCATTTTGGGCAGAATATTAAATGAGTAAAAGTCGTAAAGCTGATTCAGCGTCGCTGTTGTTGGCTTGGAAAACTCTAAGATCAGTAAACGACCGCCTGGCTTCAATACCCGTAACATTGATCGTAAAGCAGCTGGCTTATCGGTCACATTTCGCAAACCAAAAGCAATAGTCACAATATCAAAACTATTATCAGCAAAGGGCAGGTTTTCCGCATCGGCTTGTACACAATTAACATTTCCCACGATGCCCTTGTCGCGCAATTTATCGCGACCCACTTTAAGCATGGCATCATTGATATCAGCTAAAACAACTTCGCCTGTCTCGCCAACGCGGCGTGAAAACTGTGCCGTTAAGTCGCCCGTGCCACCGGCAATATCGAGCACTTTCATGCCTTTACGTACACCACTGCAGTCAATGGTATAGCGCTTCCAAACACGGTGGATCCCCATCGACATGAGGTCATTCATAACATCATATTTGGCTGCCACTGAGTTGAATACATTGGCAACGAGGCCCTTTTTCGCATCCTTTGGCACGCGCTGGTAGCCAAAGTCGATTCCATCTTCGTGTTTATCTGACATAATTTTTCCTAACGACTTTTTACCCTATTGTACGGGCGTCACTGCTGTAATACTACACCTGAGCGTAATGATCTCGCCGTGGTAACCACCGCGCAATCAACGCATTGACAGTGTTGGGGTACTTGCGAATAAGCTCCTCGGCAACCGTCTGAGCCTCGGGTATTAATACCTCATCACGTTCAATATCCGCCACTTTCATCTGTGTTAGACCGGTTTGTCGTTGTCCGAGAAGTTCACCGTACCCTCTGATCTCCATATCTCGTTGCGCGATCACAAAACCATCATTACTATCCCTTAATACGGACAAACGCTCGGTCGCGGTTCTTGATAAGGGCGTTTTGTAGAGCAAAACACAATGACTCGCTACCGAGCCTCGACCCACACGTCCTCGCAACTGATGAAGCTGCGCTAAGCCTAACCGTTCTGGGTTCTCGATAATCATTAAAGATGAATTAGGTACATCGACACCCACCTCGATCACAGTGGTCGCCACCAGCAAGTCAATTTCGCCGCTTTTAAAACGCGACATTACCGCTTCCTTTTGGTCGGCTTTCATACGCCCATGCACGAGCCCGACCGTCAACCCATCCAGTTGTTCTTGTAACTCCGTTGCGGTGTCTTCAGCCGCCTGACATTCCAACACCTCAGATTCTTCAATCAAAGTACAGACCCAATAAGCTTGTCGACCTTCGTGAGTACACACTTCGCGCACACGCTCGATCACTTGGTCACGTCGTGTATCCGGGATGACAACGGTTGTGATCGGTGTACGCCCCGGCGGTAGCTCGTCAATTACTGACGTCGCTAAGTCCGCATAGGCGGTCATCGCTAACGTTCGCGGAATCGGTGTGGCTGTCATAATTAATTGGTGCGGTTGAAAGCCCGCTTGTACACCTTTTTCTCGCAATTGTAACCGCTGGTGCACACCAAAACGGTGCTGTTCATCAATAATAACTAACGCGAGTGAGTGATAGTGCACGTCGGCTTGAAATAATGCATGGGTGCCTACAATTAGCTGAACTCTACCGCTCGCAAGCTGCTCCAACGTGCGCTGACGCGCCTTGCCCTTGCTGCGCCCACTGAGCCAAGCAACTTCAATACCCAAGGGTGCGAACCATTGCTCGAACGTCAGCGCATGCTGTTCTGACAGAATTTCGGTGGGCGCCATAATCGCCACTTGATGACCTTGTTCGATAGCAGCCAATGCGGCCAGGGCCGCCACGAGCGTTTTCCCCGAGCCCACGTCACCTTGCACCAAACGCATCATCGGCTGTTCGCGCGCGAGATCCGCATGGATTTCACTTAATACGCGCTGCTGTGCAGCCGTTGGCTTAAACGGGAGTTGCTTTAAGAATTCACTTTGTAAGTGCGGATCCGCATTCAGCGCATGTGCACGCTCTTGCTGACGTTTTTCACGTAACTGCAATAAACTGACCTGATGTGCAATCAATTCTTCCATTGCTAACCGCTGTTGTGCAGGATGTGACCCCTGTTCAAGTTGCGCAAGACCAACATCCTTGGGCGGGTTATGCAGTGTTTTGAGTGCCTCGACCAAAGATAGATCGTGGGGCTGAAGAGGTTCTGGCAATAACTCGGGCAACGCTCGCTCGGTCACATAAGAGAGAGCTTGGTCGATAATCTTACGTAGAGAAGCCTGATAGACGCCCTCGGTCGTGGGATAGATAGGCGTCAAGGTATCGGGTAACTCAATCGCGTCGGATGAAGAAAGTACACGATATTCGGGATGAATCACTTCTAGACCGCTAAGCCCCGCACGCACTTCACCAAAGACTAATAACGAGGTGCCAGCGCTGAACTGTTTTAGTTGCGCAGCGCTAAATTGGAAAAAGCGCAATGTCATAGTGCCGGTTTCGTCACGCACTCGGCACACCAACATACGCTTGCGACCATATTTAATGTCCGCATTATCGACAGTTACCTGAAAGTGACCCGCCACCCCAGGACGCGCATAAGCAATTCGGTAAACCTGTGTGCGATCCTCATACCGCGCAGGTAGATGAAAGATCGCATCATTTACCGTCACTAAGCCCAGCTTTTCCAACTTCTTAGCGACTTTATCGCCGACTCCTTTGAGCGTGGTCAGTGGAATTTTGCTGAGAGGCTGCATTGATTAGGCTCGCTTTTTAGCGGCGCGCATGGCTAACCACCACTCGTTATCCGCGACAATTTGTCCGTGTTCATCTAGCGGAGGATACGGTAGTCCCTTGCGTTTACAGGCTTTGGCATAAATTGGGTGGCCACCTTCAAACAATACCCGATGCTGTTCGGTATCACTTAAACGCATAGCGTCATACATACCCGCTTGCTCTCGCTGACGCTGCGCCTCATAAAGCATCACCGCACCTGCCACTGAGACATTCAGCGACTGCACCATACCCACCATCGGAATCTTGACGTGATGATCGGCAATTTTCAGCGCCTCTTCGGTCGCACCATGCTTTTCCTGACCTAACAAGATTGCAGTAGGCTGGGTGTAATCGATTTCACGAAAATCCACCGCTTGATCAGACAAGTGAGTCACTACCACTTGCATACCCTGTTGCTTTATTTGCTCTACCGCAGGGCTTAACTGGCTATGATGATGCACGTTAACCCAGTTTTGACTTCCCAAAGCAGTGCCGCCGGATACACGCATTTTACTGCTAAGCCAAATGGCATGCATTTCATGGACGCCGACAGCATCCGCAGTACGCACCACCGCAGATAAATTATGATGCTTATGCACCCCTTCCATGACGACGGTTAAGTCGGGCTGGCGAAACGCCAGCATCTCGGTAATGCGTTGATAACGTTCTGGACTCATTGATAGCCTTTAACTTCTATGCTTTCTTACTACATCGTAAATATCAGTACGACGATCTTTCTTATTAGTCACTGAACCTTCGTGATGCAGATAACGCAGTTCATCTAAATTCAAATCAGAGAACATTAACATTTCTGTATTCGGAGTCGTCTCTGACATCACCGCATCGTGTGGGAAGGCAAAGTCTGACGGCGAAAATACAGCAGACTGCGCGTATTGTACGTCTAAGCTTTCGACTTCAGGTAAGTTACCAACACTGCCACAAATCACTACGTAACACTCGTTTTCAACGGCACGTGCCTGTGCACAGTGGCGAACTCGCAGATACGCGTTCCGTGTATCGGTCCAAAAGGGCACAAACAAGATCTCAAGTCCCTCTTCAGCCATAATACGACCCAACTCAGGAAATTCGACGTCGTAACAAATCAAAATACCGACACGCCCCGCATCGGTGTCAAATACGCGCACATCATCGCCGCCTTCAATGACCCAGTCACGCTTCTCGTGCGGAGTGATATGCAGTTTACGCTGCTCTTCAACTGAGCCATCGCGACGACACAGGTAAGACACGTTGTAAATACTCTCGCCTTCTTGTAATGGCATTGAGCCCGTGATGATATTGACGTTGTAACTGACCGCCATTTGCGACATTTCGCGTTTAAATCGCTCGGTGAAACCGGCGAGAAAGCGAATAGCATTCATCTGTTGACTCTGATCGGTTAACCCCATCAGCGGCGCATTAAAGAATTCAGGTAGCACAGCAAAGTCACTCTGATAGCTTGAAAGCGCATCAACAAAGTACTCGACTTGCTGCAGAAGCTCATCGACAGACTCGACTGACCGCATTTGCCACTGCACCGCACCAACACGCACATTCTGAACCCGCGTATTCAACATGTTTGTCGAAGGATCGTAGAGGAAATTATTCCACTCCAACAACGTGGCGAAACCACGCGAACGTTCGTCCTCAGGCAAATATTTTCCGAGCAAACGCTTCACACTAAAGTCGTTCGCTAACTGGAACGTGAGAATCGGATCATAAATTTCACGACGTTGAACTTTGTCTAAGTACTGTGACGGAGACAGATCGTTTGAGTACTTGTGATAATTAACGATACGTCCACCGGCAAGAATAGCGCGCAGGTTTTTCTGTCGGCATAGCTCTTTGCGTGCATCGTATAAACGACGGCCTAAACGATAACCGCGATAATCCGGATGAATCAGCACATCAAGGCCATACAATGCATCGCCTTTCTTATCATTAAGAATGGCTTCGCGATGCCCAATCAAATCATCGTAAGTGTGCGGGTTCGAAAATTTGTTATAGGCAACTTTCACGGTCAACGCGACACCAATAATACGACCATTATCTTCGAGGCAAAACTGTCCTTCGGCGAAGTCTTTGATTAACTTCTCGATGGTAAAACGGCTCCACGCACCACCGATATCGGTGTAGATGGCATCCATTAACTCTTTTAACTGCTCGTAATCATCTAGTCGAAGATTACGAATCTGAAGATGCAATTCTTCTGGGCTCATACTTGCCTCTTTACGTCAATTACTATACGAGTAGTGTACACGGTTTTTAATAAAGGTTGCATCACAACAGTTAGCTATATAAACTTCTGGACGTCTAAATATAATAATGAATTAACCATAAAGGTCACCTATGTCGTCACAAATTCCTGCGCAACCCGCCAGCGCTAAGGCGCTGTTGCCACTCGCCTTGTTCCTCGCGCTGTTTTTAGGAACAGGCATTTATTTTCAGTCAGAGGGTGTGGAATACGCTTTTTATCAACTGCCAAGTCCCGTCGCTATTTTACCTGCGATTGCGTTAGGTATTTTGCTCAGCAAACAAGCGTTCGAGGAACGCATCGCCACCTTTGTCGCGGGCGTGGGTGACAGCAACATTGTCACCATGTGCATGATCTATTTATTAGCCGGCGCATTTTCTACGGTCGCCGAAGCAACCGGTGGTGTTGATGCCATGGTAGCTCTGGGGTTAGGTATTATCCCGGCGTCATTTCTCCTGCCTGGCCTGTTTATTATTGCTGGTGTGATCTCGACCGCAATGGGGACTTCAATGGGTACCTTGGCTGCCCTCGCTCCCGTCGCGTTGGGCATTGGCGAAGCAACAGATATCAGTCTGCCTTTGCTCGCAGGGGTCTTGGTCAGTGGTGCCATGTTCGGTGATAACTTATCCATCATTTCAGACACAACAATTGCAGCCACACGCACACAAGGCTGCAGTATGCGAGACAAGTTTAAAGCAAACTTAAAAATCTCGATTCCCGCAGCGATCATCACCTTGCTGTGGTTAGTCAGTTACGACACCAGTAACGCGCCTTTGAACATTCCTGAAGCCAACCTATGGTTATGTATTCCCTACTTCGCCATCATTGTGCTAGCAGTAATGGGCTTGAATGTATTTGCGGTGTTAGGTCTCGGTATCGTATTGGCTGCTGCATTTGGCATGGTTGCGGTAGATTACCAGTGGGTGAAATTTAGTCAGGATATCTACAATGGCTTTTCATCGATGCAAGAAATCTTCTTGCTGTCGTTGCTGATAGGTGGGCTTTCGGGCTTGATCCGTCAGCAGGGCGGTTTGGCTTTCCTTGCCAAAGCCGTTGAAGCGGTCACCAGCCGCTTAAGTAAGCACAAACAACGGTCTTCTGCGCTTGGCGTCGCTGGCCTTACATCACTTACAAATCTCTGTGTTGCGAATAACACGGTGAGTATTCTGCTTGCGGGAGAAGTCAGTGCACGCTTAGCTAAAAAAGGTAATTTAGCAGCGCGCCAAAGCGCCAGCTTATTGGATATTTTTGCCTGTGTTGTGCAAGGCGTATTGCCTTATGGCGCGCAGGCATTACTCATGGGGGCGAGTTTCGGTATTTCGCCATTATCGGTGAGTATCCATACCGGCTATTGCTTTATCTTAGGTGCAGTCGCTTTGGTGATTATCGTATGGCGCAAGCCACTTGAAGATCGTATACCGGAGCAAACAGAAGCGGTCACTTAGACCGCTTCTATCAAAAATTAATTGGTGCTTGGTAATTCGAGAATACCGTCGATTTCAATCTGAGCACCTTTGGGCAGCTGCTTCACACCAATAGCCGCGCGCGCTGGATAAGGTTTGCTGAAGTGGCGAGCCATGACCTCATTGACGATGGCAAACTCACCTAAATCAGTTAAGTAGATTTGTACTTTCACCATATCCTGAAGTTCGCCACCGGCGGCTTCACACACTGCTGCTAGGTTCTTAAATACCTGCTCGGCTTGCTGTTGAAAGTCCTCAGAGACCAAGTCCATGGTTTCTGGATCAAGCGGAATCTGACCCGAAAGGTAGACAGTCGTGCCAATTTTTACCGCTTGCGAGTAAGTGCCGATCGCCGCAGGCGCTTTATCTGTTGCAATGATTACTTTAGACATTTTACTTCCTTAAGCGCGTCACGCGCTGAACATCGGGCATCTTACGGATATGACGGATCACGTCAGCAAGATGCTTTCTATTTTTAATAGTCAGTGCCACATCAATGAAATAAATGTTGGCATCGATTTCTTCAGTTTTAAGACCATCGATATTACAACCCGTCGTCGCAATAGCTGACGTGAGTTTAGCGAGCGCACCTTGATGGTTAATAATCTCGATTCTAATCTCTGAAATAAATTCCGCTTCAGGGTTATTATCCCACTCCACTGGAAAGTAGCGGCCTGGCTCTTCCTCATGACCGCGAACGTTTTTACACTCACGACGGTGAATGACCAGACCTTTCCCTGGACTCACATGAGCAATAATGTCGTCACCAGGAATGGGTCGACAGCATTTCGCAAAACTCACCAATAGCCCCTCGGCACCCTTAATGGATAAACTCTTGCGACTCAAACTTTCGTCCTTGAGAGGCTGCAGCTCACCCAGTAAGCGCTTTGCAACTGCCAATGACATGAGGTTACCCAGGCCAATTTGTTTTAATAACTCGCCACGTGTTTCTATTTTAAGCTCCGCGATTACCCGCTCAAACTCAGCGTTCGGAATCTCATCATAGCTCAGCGAACCTAAAGCAGATCGCAATAGACGCTCGCCTAAATGCTCAGCTTCAGATGCTTGCTGTCCTTTCAAAAACTGTCTAATTTTCGCACGAGCCTTGCCCGTTACAACGAAGTTGAGCCATGCGATATTAGGCCGTGAACCTGGAACGGTTTTAATTTCTACCGTTTGTCCCGTTTCCAATGGTTTACTCAATGAGTAAGTGCGATGATTAACACGAGCTCCGACGCATGTATTGCCCACATCGGTATGTACTGCATAAGCGAAGTCGACAGCAGTAGCACCTTGAGGTAACTCGACGATGCGCCCGTCTGGCGTAAATACGTATATTTCGTCGGGGAACAAATCCGATTTCACGTTTTCAATAAACTCGAACGAACTACCGGCGCTTTGTTGCAGCTCCAGCAGGCTTTGCATCCATTTACGCGCTCTTACCTGAGCCGTGGTGCCCGAGTCATCATTATTTTTATAAAGCCAGTGTGCAGCCACCCCGCGATCGGCCATCAAGTCCATTTCTTCCGTACGAATTTGAATCTCGACAGGGACGCCGTGGGGCCCTTTGAGGGACGTATGTAGCGACTGGTAACCGTTCGATTTCGGAATCGCAATGTAGTCTTTAAAACGTGTTTCAATCGGTTTGTATAAGTTATGCAGCGCGCCCAACACGCGATAACACGTATCCACGGAATCAACGATGACACGAAAAGCATAAATGTCCATCACCTGATTAAAGCGCAACTCTTTGTTCAGCATCTTGCGATAAATACTATGCAAATGCTTCTCGCGTCCCATCACTCGCGCGCTGATGTGGTTACCTTCAAGTCGAGCCTGAATTTCATGCTGAACACGCTCCATAAACTCACGACGATTGCCGCGCGCTTTTTTGACCTCCGACTCTAGAAGTTTCGCGCGCCATGGAAACAGCGCCCAAAAGCCGAGTCGTTCGAGTTCATTTTTAACATCGTGAATACCCAATCGATGCGCAAGCGGGGCATAAATTTCTAGTGTCTCTCGGGCAATCCTGCGACGTTTATCGGGTCTTAAGTGCTGTATTGTTCGCATGTTATGCGTACGGTCAGCTAGCTTGATCAAAATGACGCGAATATCCTGCGTCATCGCCATGATCATTTTACGATAGTTTTCGGCTTGCGCTTCTTCTTTGGAATTAAACTGCAATTTATCAAGCTTTGATACACCCTCGACCAACGAGGCAACCGTTGACCCAAACATCTCAGCGAGTTCTTCTTCTTTAATCTCGGTATCTTCGATCACATCGTGTAGTAGAGCCGCCATCAACGTTTCATGGTCAAGGCGCATATCGGCAAGCAAACTAGCCACAGCGACTGGGTGGGTTATATAAGGCTCACCGCTGCTGCGCTTCTGACTACTGTGGGCATCCTTGGCCACTTTAAAGGCATGTTCAACACGATCAATTTGATCGCTTGGTAAATACTCACTTATTTGATTTTTCAGGCCTTCAAATAAATACACCGAAAGACTCCATTTGTGGGCGATAAGGCAAAGTTTCTTCTGCGGTTAATACCGACACTAACTGACAGCATAAGAGCAAAAGACAAAAAAGCCAACGGAATACACCGTTGGCTTTTAGTATGAGTGCGAACTCATTGTGCTAAAGGGCTAGCCTCTAGCTAATAATTAGCTTATTCAACGCGACGCAACGCATCAACGGCGCGCATCTCTTCTGCGTCTGCTTCTTGCTGCGCTGCACGTTCTTCGGCATCTAAACGATCTGCGTCGATTTTACCCTGCTCGATCTCGCGTAAAGCGATAACCGTGGGCTTCTCGTTTTTAGTTTCAACCAATGGATCTTTGCCTTGGACTGACAGCTGACGCGCTCGGCGTGCAGCAAGCAAGATCAAATCAAAACGGTTACCTACGCGGTCAACAGCGTCTTCTACAGTTACGCGAGCCATGCTCTACTCTCCATCCAACCTGAGTGAAATTCTTCGAAAGGCTAATAATTATACGGAAATAAGCGCAATTAGCCAAGTAATTCGTTAATCACCGCTTTATGGCGCTCTTGCTGCACTGCCATTGCATTGCGTTGCGCTAAAACAATATGCTCGAGCTGTGCCAGTGAGTCATCAAAATGGTCATTCACCAACAAATAATCAAACTCATGATAGTGCGACATTTCTGCTTGCGCTTTTGCCATCCGCTTACTGATGACTTCATCACTGTCTTGTCCGCGGCGCCGAAGTCGCTGTTCTAAAGTTGCCAAACAAGGCGGCATAATAAAAATAGAGCAGGTGTCAGGATGATGTTCGCGTACTTGTTGCGCGCCTTGCCAGTCAATATCCAGAAAAATGTCAATGCCGGCGGCTAAGCCTTCTTCAATAACCTTTTTAGAAGTGCCGTAGTAGTTATCAAACACTTTCGCCCACTCGTAAAATTCACCTTTCTCGATACGCTCTTCAAAGCTTTCAGCCGATAAAAAGTGATAGTGTATGCCATCATGCTCTCCGGGACGTGGAGCACGTGTTGTGCAAGAGACAGAGACCTGCATCGAGCCATCATTATGTTTGTTTAAAAGAGCACCGATAAGGCTCGACTTGCCCGCTCCGCTTGGAGCCGCGATGATAAATAGATTGCCAGTGTGATTTGCCATAGAAAACACAGTACCTTGCTTTATATGGCGAAGAAGAATAACACGAGCAACGAGATTTGGAAAAAGTTAACATTCACTCTTCGTGACTAAATCAGTATTATTAATGCTTTTAACGTGCGCTAGGGAAGCTATGAGCAATACACACCAAGGCAAAACATCGGTCGGCTTTGCGATTTTATTATTAATACTGCTAGGCTTAAACCTACGCCCGTTATTGACATCAATCGGGCCATTAACGCAAGCCCTACAAGCAGCTACAAGCATGCCTTACAGTAGTTTCTCGCTGCTTACCACAATTCCTATCATGATGATTGGTGTGCTCGCTTTGTTTGCCGGTCGAATGACCCGAGCGCTAGGTTATCAACGGGGAATTGCCACAGGTTTATTGGTACTGATTGCCGGCTTAGTCATTCGGGCATGGCCTGCCTCCGCCGCGATATTGGTGATCAGCGCGGTTATTGGCGGTTTTGGCATTGCTTTACTGCATATCATTATTCCCGAACTGACTAAACAGCAATTTCGTCACCGTCTCGGAGCCATGACCGGTCTTTGGTCCGCAGCACTGATGGGCGGCGCGGCGCTTGGCGCAGTAGTGACACCATGGCTTGACGCTCACTTTAGTTCCCACTCAGTTGCTCTCGCCAGTTGGGCATTACTGGCACTTATAACGCTAATACTATGGCTGAGCCCAGCGAATCGTGTACCTAAAGCCGATATCCCGCCACGCCATGAATTACTTAAAGCCTTTAAATATCCTCGAAGCTGGTTATTAGGTGCCTATTTTGCCCTAGTTAATGCAGGTTACGCCGGGTTTATCGCCTGGATAGCGCCTTTTTATGGTGAATTCGGTTGGACCACTCAACAGGCAGGTAATCTTCTCGCGCTGTTTTCGTTAGTGCAGGTGATGGGTGCTCTGATTCTTCCGACCCTATCACGTAGCATGGATCGCCGTCCGTGGCTGGCATTGGCGGTGATCACACAAATGGTTGGGTTTGCCGGGCTCTGTTGGCTACCTGAGCAAGCGCCTTGGCTGTGGTCAGCACTGTGTGGCTTCGGCTTAGGAGGTGCATTCCCGTTGTGTATTGTCATGGCACTCGATCACATCGACGATCCGGTGCAGTCGGGCAGACTCGTCTCGTTTATGCAAGGTATCGGATTTATTTTTGCCAGCATAATGCCATTAGTGACCGGCGCATTTCGTGATATTAGCGGTAACTATCAGTTAGGATGGGGATTTCACATTCTAGTTGGCGTCGTCATCTTGTTAATGACGACGCGGTTTAGACCTTCAGGGTATAAAGCAGCATTTTCAGTTACGCGGTAATACGCGCTCGAGAGCGTCTTCAACTAGCTGATTTAATGCTGTTTTTTCTAGCCCTCGGTGAGCGTATGTGGTCACGCCAATGAGTGTAGCTTGATAGAGCACAGCAAGACGCTCTGGATCTTCATCTGGACCCAATTGACCGCGCTCTTTAGCAAGCAAAAATGCTTCTTTGAAGATGTTCTCGAATCGATCAATATAATTAATTGCGGTTGATGCATCCGCATCATCGAGCGTGTGTAACTCGAGAAGACTTTTTACAACCATACACGCCATGCTTGGCTTTTGCTGACCACACTCATCCACCATGGTAATTAAGACTTTGCGGAAGCCTTCGATGGTGTCGGAACCCTCAAATAAAAAACCGGTGTACTGCTCTATAAGCTGTTCACCATACGTTCTCAGTGCTTCATTAAATAGTGATTCTTTATTGCCGAAGGCCGCATAGATTGACCCAGGGCGCATATCCAATGCATATTCAATATCTTTCATTGACGTTGCGTGGTAGCCCTGTTTCCAAAACAAAAGCATCGCGTTGTTGAGTGCAATATCCCTATCAAATTGTGGTGTTCTAGCCATTTTCCTTCCCTAAGAATGATTTCTTTACCTTAAAACAGTAATGACCAATTGTGAGCTTTTTCCATAAAGACACAGTAGGCTATATGTAAATGAACAATAATTATAGAGAACAGGAGCAATTTATGTCCAACGCCAAAGGTAATTGGCGGAATGCCATTTTGGTTCCCGTCTTTCTCCCTGCAGTCATCGTCATAGCCTTATTGGTAATAGGCACTTTAAGCGCACCGGAGCTAGCTGGCAACCTTTTTAGTGCAACTCTTGCGGGAATCACCGAACACTTCGGATGGTTTTACATGCTGGCCGTCGCATTATTCTTGATTTTTATAGTCGGTGTAGCATTGTCACGCTGGGGACGCATCAAATTGGGTCCCGATCATTGCGAGCCGGAATACAGCTTCACCTCTTGGTTTGCCATGCTATTTTCCGCAGGTTACGGAATTGCACTACTGTTCTTTGGTGTCGCCGAGCCTGTCTTGCACTACGCCGAACCGCCCGTTGGGGCCGCAGAAACGGTAGATGCCGCCAAACAAGCAATGCAAATCGCCTATTTCCATTGGGGCTTTCATATCTGGGCTATTTACGGTCTCGTCGGCCTGGTTTTGGCATACTTCTCCTTTCGGCATGGCTTACCGCTATCCATGCGATCAACCTTATACCCTCTAATTGGTGACAAAATACACGGTCCGGCAGGACATACGATCGACACCTTTGCCATCCTGAGCACCCTATTTGGTATTGCAACCACGCTGGGGCTTTCCGTTATCCAGATTAATACCGGGTTAAATTATCTGTGGGAGGACATCCCCGTTGATACCACGGTACAAGTGATTGCCATTGCCGTGATTACGCTTGCCGCCATTGCATCGGTCGTTGCCGGTATGGATAAAGGAATTAAACGACTGTCTTTGTTGAACATGGCGCTGGTGATGTTCTTGCTGATATTCGTTTTTGCCGTCGGTCCGACTATCCACATCTTAGAAACTTATCTACAGAATACAGGCGCATACCTGAGCGGTATCGTCGAACGAACCTTTAACCTGCAGGCCTATACTCGCAGTGACTGGATAGGCAACTGGACACTCTTTATCTTTGGTTGGACCATCGCTTGGGCACCATTTGTCGGGCTATTTATTGCCAAAATCAGTCGGGGGCGCACGATTCGTCAGTTCGTATTGGGTGTCATGTTAGTGCCAACCTTCTTCACTTTCTTTTGGTTCGCAGTATTTGGAGATACAGCGCTTAACATGATTATGAACGAGGGCTATACCTCGTTAATCTCTGAGGTGCAAAACAACCAGGCTATCGCGTTGTTCAAGCTATTTGAAAACTTGCCACTTACTAATGTGCTCAGTTTCGCAACCGTGCTATTGATAATCACTTTCTTCGTTACTTCGTCTGATTCAGGCTCGCTCGTTGTCGACTCATTAGCCTCTGGCGGTGTGGGTGAAACGCCCGTATGGCAACGTGTATTTTGGGCATCGACCGAAGGCGTTGTTGCTGCGGTGCTACTTGTCGCAGGAGGCTTAAATGCGTTACAAACCGCGGCCATCACAAGCGCCTTTCCGTTTGCAATTGTTATATTAATTGCTGCCGTCGGCATGTGGCGCGCGCTAGTTATTGAGGGTCACCAGTATTCAAGCCTGAAGAGCCACCGTCAGTCTCATCGCCGTGGCGTTAATGAAGGCCCCGACTATTGGAAGAAACGTCTACGTGGCTTGGTCAAGTTCCCACAACAAAGCGAAGTAAAAGAGTTTATTTATGGTCGTGCGAGCGAAGCTTTAGAAAAGGTAAAATCCGAGCTCGAAACACAAGATTGGCCCGCTCGATTCACTAAAGACGAGGAGCATGAGCGTATTATGCTGACGGTCGAACGCGAAGGCGACCTCGACTTTGCCTACGAGATTCGTTTACGCGAGTATTCGATGCCACAATTCGTGCTACGTCCGAGTCACAAGAATGAGCACTACTATCGTGCCGAATTATTCTTGCGCCAGGGCGGTCAGTCATACGACCTCTATGGTTACGAAATGACAGATATTATTAATGATGTCATTAACCAGTTTGAAAATTACTTGCACTTCAGACATCACAGCCCAGGCGTGTTGCCATGGGAGATGGAAAAACACGATGAGGATTTACAAGACATCGAAACCAATAAGTAGACAATTTAAGCCCTCAGCGATGGGGGCTTTTTTTATCTGATATACTGAGTTTTTGTTCGACGTCCAGCGACATATCATGAAGATCCTACATACCTCAGACTGGCATCTAGGTCGCCTGTTTCACCAGCAGTCGTTACTAGAGCAGCAAATTGAATTACTCCAACAAATAGTGGAGATTATTGACCAGCAAGCGGTCGACGCCGTCATCATTGCAGGCGATATTTATGACCGTTCTGTGCCTCCATCAGCGGCTATTAGCGCATTTAACGACTTTATTGAAGAAGTCGCAGTCTCGCGTCAGAAAACGATTATTGCGATATCAGGAAATCACGATGGCGCAGAGCGATTAGGATTCGCAACCTCCTTACTAAAACAATCCAACCTTCATTTAGTCACCGAATTACCGCAAGCTTTGGAGCCCATCGTACTGAATGATTCGGCAACCACGATCGATATTTGGTGCGTCCCCTTTCACGACCCTCTACAAGTGAATAACTGGCTAGATACCGATTGTAAAGAATTTAATACGGCTCACCAAATGATCGTTGACCGAATCAATGCAGAACGAAACCCCGATCATCTGAATATGATTGTAAGTCACTGCTATTTAGATGGCGCCTCAGAATCAGAATCGGAGCGTCCTCTATCGATAGGCGGTGCCGATCGCGTTGATTGGCAGTTGTTTAAGGACTTTGATTATGCCGCGTTGGGTCATTTGCACCAACCTCAGCATAAAGGTATGGAACATATTCGTTACAGTGGATCGCTAATGAAATATAGTTTTTCGGAAGTCAACCAAAGCAAGTCCATTACGTTGCTCGATGTTAACGAGAAAGGTGTACAGAACATTCAACAGATTTCTCTGAAGCCGAGTCGGGATATGCGAGTGCTCAAAGGCACACTAGCAGAGCTAATTGCTCAAGCGGAACACGATCCTCAGCGTAACGACTTTATCCAGGCAATATTGACCGATAAGCAAGCGATCTTATATCCGATGGCAAAGCTACGCGCCCATTACCCGAACTTAATGCAACTGCGCAAAGAGCAACTTGAGCACATCCGTAAAGCATCAGACACAAGTGGCCAGGAGCAACTAAAAAAGGCGGATAACGAACTCATCCATGACTTTTTTACTGAAGTCTATGGTACCCCCCTAACTGCGGAGCAAAAAGCCAGCATTAATCAGGTGATCCAACAGATTGAACAAGAGGAGTCAGAATCTTGAAACCACTCGTTCTTAACATGCAGGCATTTGGTCCCTTCCCTACGCAGCAGTCGATAAACTTTACGTTACTGGGTGAACACCCACTCTTTTTAATCAACGGAGCCACCGGTGCCGGGAAGACAACATTGCTCGACGCCATCAGCTTTGCACTTTACGGAGAAACTACAGGGCAAGATCGTATCGGCAAACAAATGCGGTGCGACCACGCAGCGGACGACTGTGCCACTGAAGTTGAGTTTATCTTTGCCGTAGGTGAAAAGACCTATCGAGTGATGCGTCAGCCTACACAGCATATACTCGGCCAGCGTGGGAACAGCAAAGTGGAGCGGCGTACCACGGCATCGCTGTATCAGTTGCAAGGGGAGTGGTCAAACGATCAGTCGCCGAACGCAATGGATTGGCAGCCGCTCGAGACGCGCAAAGTTACCGAAGTGAATAAACACATAGAAACGTTGCTAGGTTTGCGGGCTGAACAATTCCGTCAGGTCGTTGTATTACCACAAGGCAAGTTTCGCGAACTACTTAATGCCGATGCGAATGAGCGCGAAACGATTCTGTCGCAACTGTTCCAAACTCAACGATTCAAGCGCTACGAAGAATTATTTAAGCAGCAAGCAAGCGAACTCAAAAAGAGCTTTGAGCAACTCGAACAGCAAAAAGCGCATATCCTCGACGGCTCCGAGTGTGAGGATCTAACACAGCTTGAGCAACACATCGCTGATCTAAAGCCGCAGTTAGAAGCTAAGCAAACTGTTCTAAACCAGCTTCAACAACAGATCAACGACACCGATTACCAACTTAAGCAACAACACACGCGCAACGCCAAATACAAAGATTTACAACACGCTAAACACCAACAGGATGCATTAAAAGCCAAACAAGCGGATATCGATTATAAACAGCAGCAAATCAAAGCCGCTCAAGCTGCCATTCGCTTGTTGCCGACATATAACGAATGGCAGCAAAACGAGAAGCACGTCAAGACAAGTCAAGAAAAGCAACTACAGCTCGAAACCAGACAACAACAGCAAGCTAAGACGCTAAAGGTTGCTCAGACGAGTCTCCAAGAGGCTAAGACGAAACTTGAACAGAATCATTCGCTTAGAACGA
This sequence comes from Idiomarina sp. T82-3, assembly GCF_001577655.1. Taxonomy (NCBI): domain Bacteria; kingdom Pseudomonadati; phylum Pseudomonadota; class Gammaproteobacteria; order Alteromonadales; family Idiomarinaceae; genus Idiomarina; species Idiomarina sp. T82-3. The sequence continues at coordinate 105,011 of NZ_LSBQ01000008.1, forward strand.
CTCTCCAGCGATTAGAAGAGCTATTACCAACCGTTGAACAATTAGAAGGTTTGACAAAGCAAGTCGAGCAACATCAATCTAAGCTTGCGTTGCAAGAAAAAGAGGGGAAACAACTAAGAGCTTCGTATGATGCCGTTCAGTTAGATATTAAGCGGCTACGATCAGAACAACTGCAGGTGCAATCAAAAATTGATGAGTTGCCTGAGTTAGAAGTTCGTGTGCAGGCATTGTCTGAGCAACGCAAGCAACTGCTAAAAAAGCAACAGCTCACTGAGCAAGCGACGACAGTTAAAAATGACCAAGCTAAATTGCAGCACGCGTTAGAGAAAAGGCTGGACGACAAACAACAGGCTTATAACCGCGCCAACGAGCTCGAGCAACGCTGGCTGGCAAGCCAAGCTCCCTTGCTTGCCAGCCAGCTTAAGCCGCAACAACCTTGTCCTGTGTGTGGCAGCAAACAGCATCCGGACCCCGCTCAATCAGACACAACAGCATTAGTTTCGCAGCATGAGCTTGAGCACGCACGAGCAACCTATAGAGCTGCCGAGCAGGCGTTTTATGATGAACAAACAGCACTCACGAAAGCAAATGAACATGAACGTCAGTTAAATCAGCAGTTATCTGAATTCACCGATTTATCGGAAGCATTGATTGAGCAACAACAAGTCCAATTAAATGACGAACGAAGAACACGCGCAGAACTATTAACTCGCCGCCAAACCCTTCAAAGCAAACTCGATCAGGCGGAACAACAGCGCAGTGAATTGGAACACCAACTTGAACAGTGTCGCGCTAAGTACACTGAAGTTAAAGCTCAGCATGCTCGCGTAAATGCTGACCTGGAACACTTAAATCAACGTTGGCAACAAAGTGATATCAATGTTGCGGAAGTTAAACCACGGATAGATCAAATTAAGCAGCAGCTGCGTCAGCTTGAAAAGCAATTCGAGCAAGCACAGCATGCGATGCAACAGCAGTCTGAGCAATACCATGCGACACGCACTCAATTAAAGGCCGAAGTAGAAGAAAACAAACGACTCGCGCAAGCGCTCGAAGCGGCTGAAAAAGCATGGCAAGCACAGCTCGCCAGTAGCCCCTTTGCCACATACAACGAATTTCAGTCGGCGCACGTCAGTGAACCTGAACTTGAGCAACTTAATTCAGCGGTGGCGGAGCATAATCAACGTATGGTCGAGCTGCGTTCAATGATCGCAGAGCTACAACGCTATGTCGATGACATTCAACCCGCTGATACCGAGCAATTAACCTTACGACTCGAAAAGTTACGTAAAGATTTTGAGTCGGAACAGACTCAATTTAACCAGCAGCAAAGCGCATTATTTAACAACGAAAAGGCAGCGCAGCGGTTACGTCAGTTGGCAACACAGAACAAAGAGCTAGAAGCTAAGTATGCCAATATTGGTACACTTGCAAACCTGACAAATGGACAAAACGACCAACGTTTAAGTTTGCACCGATTTATATTAAGTGTTCTACTAGATGATATACTAATTGTTGCATCGAAGCATTTAGCACAAATGACGCACCATCGGTATCTATTAGTGCGCGAAAACGAAGTCAATGACGCTCGCTCCGCAAGCGGTTTGAACCTCGCGGTGACGGACGCTTACACGGGCATCCAACGCTCCACTAAGACACTTTCCGGTGGCGAGAGCTTCCAAGCAGCACTCGCATTGGCGCTCGGACTCTCCGAAGTGGTTCAGCAGTATTCGGGCGGAATTAGACTCGATATGTTGTTTGTTGATGAGGGCTTCGGCAGTCTTGATGAGCAAGCATTAGATGCCGCTATCGATGTGCTCGCCAATCTAAGAGCCAGTGGTCGGAGTGTCGGAATCATCTCCCATGTGCGAGAATTAAAAGAACGTATTGATATGCGCATCGATGTTCATAAAGGTCAATATGGTAGCCACATCACGACGAGGGTAAATAACTAATATGGATGGTGTCATGCATTCACCAACAACGCTCCCAGCAATGCCCGGCATGCTCGCACGTTCGTTACTCACCTTGCTACGTAACGACAATAGCGAAGCAGAAGCGGATAAAATCGAGCATGAGTATAGTTTAGAAGCCCTCTCTAGCAAGCGAATAAGCGCCTATAAAACTATGTTTGGTGGCTTTGTCAGTGATATACCGCTATCGCTTTTCTATTGCTTAGCGCAAAGAACCCATTTAGCCCAGATGCTCGATAAACGTTTTCCTTGGCCAGCCCCGGGTTTGGTGCATTTAAACAATCGATTAGAGCAGTTAGGCAACATAAAGACCGATCAACCTTTTTATATCAAAGCATCCGTCAACGTTCCGGCTCGTGGTCCGCAAGTATCTCCGCGTCGGTTACGTCCTAAATTTGAAGTCAGCTTCTTTCAAGATGGTCAAGAAGTTGTGCGGTGCGAGAGTACGTACCAGGTCATGAAAGCACAAGGCAAAGAAGCTCCTCGCGCTAAGAAGCCTGAGACGAAGATCGAAAAGCCAGATTGGACCTACTTACATCACTGGCAATTAGGCTCGGGCCTCGGCCGACGCTATGCTCGTGTTTCGGGTGACTTTAACCCCATCCATCTACACCCATTTACATCGCGTTGGTTTGGTTTTAATAAGCCCATTATTCACGGGATGTATATGATGGCAAGAGCGCAAGCCGACCTTGAACGCATCGAGGGAAAAAGCGCTAATTATATTGATGTGACATTTAAACGCCCTGTCATTCTACCTGCGCGTATACGTTTATGGCGCAACACTGAATCATCGGAAGGTTACGAAGTCCGAAACAACGATAATACGCAAGTACAACTCGAAGGGAAGATCCGTTTCCCTTCGTAATCAGCCGTTCTATTGTTTGTGAATTTCACCATCCTTCATAACAAAGGTCACTCGCTGTAGCTCCGTAATGTCTTCAAGCGGATTACCATCCACGGCAATGATATCCGCGTATGAACCGCTTTTAATACGACCTAAACGCGGGTCTCTTAGAATATCTGAGGCGGCAATTGTCGCCGCTTGAATGGCTTGATTCGCAGGCATTCCCGCCTCAACCATGTACTCAAATTCTTTAGCATTATCGCCGTGAGCTGATACACCGCTGTCAGTGCCAAAACCAATTTTCACACCGGCTTTATAAGCTTTGGCAAAGGTATCTTGAATTTTAGGTCCAATTGCAAGTGCTTTGGGTTTAACCACAGCCGGGAAATAGCCGTCGATCTTAGCTTTTTCAGCAACGAACTTGCCTGCCATAATCGTAGGCACTAAGTACGTTCCATTAGCCTTCATCGCTGCGATCACCTCATCATCCATATAAGTGCCGTGCTCAATGGTATTGATACCCGCATTGACGGCACGCAACATACCGCTTTTGCCATGCGCGTGCGCAGCGATGTGGAAATTATAGTCATCCGCAATCGCGACCAATGCTTCAAGCTCATCATCAGTAAACTGAGGATTGTCACCACTTGAAGCCATACTTAACACGCCTCCGGTGGCCGTGATTTTTATGAAGTCTGCGCCATCTTTGTAATGCTGACGAATCGCTTCCTTTATATCCGATGGACTATTTACAACCCCCTGCTTAGGGCCGGGTTCTCCCATCAAATCGGGTCTCACACCGTTGGTGGGATCAGCATGTCCTCCAGTGGTCGCAAGTGATTTTCCAGCGCTATAGATACGTGGCCCTTTAACCTTGCCCGCCTTGATCGCATCTCGTAAAGCGAGCGTCACATTATAGGAGTCGCCTGGATTACGCACCGTAGTAAAACCTGCTAGCAAAGTCTTCATACCGTAATTTTGAGCAGTGTACGCAAGATCGGCGGGTCCTTCGGTAAAACGATTCAGATAGGCGCCCGGCCCCGACTGCCCATCCAAATGGACGTGCAAATCAGTTAATCCTGGGAGACAGGTTTTATCACTGAGATCAACACTGTCTGCCGCAGGTTTATCAGACGTCACGGCAAGGATTTTATTTGCATTAAAGTGAACATAGCGTTCGCCAACCAACTTACCTTGTTCGCTATCAAATAGGTTACCGCAATGTAACCAGCCATCTGCCTGCGCAGCAGAACTACAGACTGCCAACACCAACCCAAGCGCTATTCTATGATTCATCGTTCAACTCCTGAGTGTCTATGTGCCAACGCACTTTGATTTCCTCGGGCCTTTCAACCAACGAAGCAATGGTGTATTTAGCAAGGTAACTATAGAACTGCTCTTTACCTGCGTGGATAATTCCCTTCAAATCACATACTGAGTAAATCTTACAAGTTGGGTTCAGACAATCAATCCAGTCTTCATCCCCTTCAAGCTGGCGGATAACCGTATCCAAACGTGTGTGACGGGCATCCACGGCGAGTGAAAAGCCGCCGCCTTTGCCTCGCCACGTCTTTATCAGACCAAGCTTACCCAAGTGGTGAACCACTTTATTTAAATGATTTTTAGATACCGAGAATACGCTACTTAAATCGTTTATCGTTGCTCGCTCATCGGACTCTGCTGCCGCCAAGTAAATCAGTACCCGTAATCCATAATCTGTGTATTTCTTTAGTTGCACGCGATTTCCTAAGGCTTCTCATTTTTTAGCTTTAATTGGGTCCCGTTACGACTTTCTATAATGAGCCGATTATCTTCAAAGCTAATTGACCGTACATTATTAACAGCTTCGGCAAAGGTGGTTGCATCCTGCATAATGGATTCCGAGCAGGCACGACGTGTACTGCCTACCCACTTTAAATGAATCATTTCGCTACCAAACTGATATTGTCCAAAACGACGATTACACCCATCAGACCCCACTAGCTTGCCATCGGCTAAAAATTGAATGTACATATTAGATGATGGTGTCATCGATGCATTGGTTTCGGTCAAAATCCACTTAGGTCCTTGTAATAAGCTCAGTGTCTCACCACCACACCCGACACCGTCAAACTGTCCGGAGTAACTCACAGAAAAAGGATAGACCATACCGCTCATCGTGTCCCGACACACCTCGGACCGAATATCTACTTGATCACCGTTCGCGGTCGCGAGTCGCCACTGTGATACGGTGCCGTTTTCAAGCAAAGGCTGAACAGATGTCACTGAAGCAATCCACTCTTTTTCTGGCGTACTTACTTCGAGCTCTTGCCCCTCTAGCGATAATGCCCAAAATGGTTCATTTCCGGATGCTGAAAACGCTTTGGGAAGGGAGTCAGCAGCTCGGCACTCAGGAAGTGACTCGCCCCGCCAGATAAATGTGGCCATATTGCCTTTATTCCAGAAGCTACTTTCACCGTCATCAGAGACAAATTTAGCACCGGATGCCACGCGCTGCTGCTTCAATGTGTCATGACGATCCCCAAAGCGTACTTTAAGTTGCTCATTCTGCCACTCGGTATACACCGTATAAGCGCCACAAATAAACACCTGCTCTTGGCTCATATCTCGTTGCGAAGAAGACGAGCACCCGGCGACAATGACACTAGTCAGAAAAATAACGACTGCAAACCGCAACATAATCAACCCAACAAAATTAATATAAAACGTTGATTGTCAGCATACCGCGCCAGGTTAAAAGCTCAAGCAATTAACTGCGCGTTTACATTAAATGCACCTTTGCTAAATAAAGAGTTAATAAATTCTTAATTTTTAATTGCGAATTATTCGTATTTTAATTACTATCTGCCGCATCAAAATAACGTGTGGAGATAAACCATGAATAAAGCCCCGATCGCATTAGCTATCGCAAGCTTGCTAAGTAGCCCGCTGGTAATCGCGGAAGAGAATACTGAGATCGAAACAATAAAAATTATTGGCTCAACCGAACAAGCGCGTCAGATTGCAGGCTCATCAGCCGTGATAGATGAAGAACAAATGCGCGTTGAAGTACCCACCGATATTAACCAGTTAATGAAAACCCTTCCGGGCGTTTACGTGTTAGAAGAAGACGGCTTCGGGCTACGTCCAAACATCGGTATTCGCGCCGCAAATGCGGGGCGGGTAAGTAAAGTCACACTATTAGAAGATGGTGTGATGATGGCGCCAGCCCCTTATTCAAACCCAGCAGCGTATTATTTCCCAACCACTATGCGCATGGCCTCTGTTGAAGTACTGAAAGGGGCACCATTACTGCGTTACGGCCCTCAAACAACGGGCGGCGTGCTTAACCTGGTATCTACTCCCATTCCTGAACAAGCTATTTCAGGTCAGGTATTAGCACAATGGGGTGAGTTCAGCAGTAACGATATTCATGCTTATGTCGGTGGCACGCAAGGCGCTTGGGGCTTCTTACTTGAGACAGTGCAACGCGAGAGTAATGGTTTTAAAGCCATTGATCGCAGTCATGGCGACAGCGGCTATGATATTCAAGACTACACCGCAAAGCTGAGCTTTGATCAAGGACCACACCACCTGCTTTTCAAGGCGCAGTACTCAGAAGAAATCTCTAACGAGACCTATCTTGGCCTAACCGATGCCGATTTCGCGAAGACACCAAATCGTCGTTACGGCATCTCATCGATTGACCAAATGGACAACAGCCATAAAGGCTTTAGCTTGGCTTACGGCTTTGATGTAAACAGTGATGTTACGCTCAATGCTGTCGCATATCGTAACGAATTCAAACGTGACTGGTTTAAGCTCAACGGTGGTGGGTCGTATGTTAGTGCCGCGAACCAAGGCGACATGCTAGCACAAGGTATTCTTGACGGTACCGAAGATGCCTTCGACCTTGAATACAAACATAATAACCGCGCTTATGAAAGCTATGGCATTGAGCTCAATGCACAGTGGCAACTTGGCGCGCATGCACTTGAAGTCGGTGGGCGCGACCACACGGATGAAATGGATCGCTTTCAACCTGTGGAGATCTTCGACCAAATCAACGGCAGCTTAGTCTATCAATCCACGGTCAGCCCTTCCGGTAGCAATAACCGTATTGAAGGTGCCGATGCAACCAGCCTCTGGGTGACCGATAGTTGGCAAGTTAACCAAGCGCTAAAAGTTAATTTAGCCTTGCGTTACGAAGATGTATCATCATTCCGTAACCAGTACGATGAGGCTGCACGTACTACTGCGCCAGCATTCCGTTCCAACTCAAGCGATGAGTGGCTACCCGGCGCATCGTTTACCTACGACTTAAGCGACTCATGGCAGGTGCTTGCGGGCATCCACAAAGGCTTTTCACCACTCGGTGGCGGTGCAACAGAAAACCAAGAGCCAGAAACGAGTATCAACTACGAAGCCGGCCTACGCTATCAACAACAAAATACTTTTGTCGAAGCCATTGCATTCTATAGCGACTTTAGCGACACCACCCAGTTGTGCTCTATCGCTACACCATGTGATAACGGTGCTGAATCAGGTACTTATGTACTTGGCGAATCGGTTGTGCAAGGTTTAGAGTTCCAAGCGCAACACACCTTTGCTGCGGGCAAGTTTTTGATTCCGGTTGATATTGCTTACACCTACACTCAAGGTGAGATCAGTAAAGATAATGCAGTCTCGGGGCTGATGGACGGCGATCGGCTAAACGACATTCCAGAGCACACGGCAAACGTTCGTATTAGCCTTGATAACAATGCCGGTTGGGTTAACTACCTCAACTTTAAATATATTGATTCTATGTGTGTCAGCGTAGGCTGTAACAACAGCACTGCGGCGTTTAACGAAACAGAGTCTCTATTCGTTACCGATGCAGTCAGCCGCTACGAACTTAACACGCAGACATCCGTCTATGTAAAAGTCGAGAATATCTTCGACCAGCAAGCGATTGTTGCACGCACACCTGATGGTGCTCGCCCGAACAAACCACAGACCGTTTGGATGGGTATCGACTATAAATTTTAGTGGTAAAGAACAAGCGACCGAGCTCATCAAGAGCTCGGTCATTTTTCTATCCGGCTAATGCGATTAAATAATCCGCCAACGCACCCATGCCAGTTTTAGCAACGTGCGCACGCTGCTCAGCGTCTTGGTTATAATTTGTATTGGTATTCACATCATAAACAAACAGCTCACCCTGACTGTTTTCAATAAACTCAATGCCTGCCACGTCAATGTCGTTACTACGTAAGAACGTTTCCAATTGGTGAATAACCGAATGCTCATTAAAACGTGTGGTAATTTTGAATTTTTCAGCAATCTCACAAGCGTCCGCTGGGCACAATTCGAAACCCTGTTCAGTATTAACCCGCACCGCGTAAACGAACTTCTGACCGACGAATTCAGCCCGCGTAATAACCGGTGATTTAGCTTTTATGTATTGTTGCACTAACCAGGTGCCATCGAGCGGCTCCTCATAGTCGGCACTCTCTGTGTAAGCAACCAACTCATCAAGCTGATTGAACTTTTGTACGCCGAGACCTTTACCTCCGCGGTTAGGCTTAACGATTAAAGGCCAATCGTTAAATTGCCTCGCAGCTTCAACGAGTTGCGCTTTGCCCACCGCTGCAAAAGTGCGCGGTACCGACAAGCCTGAACGTTGCAATGCGGCATACTGCGAGAGTTTACACACCTCGAGCGCTAACACTTGCGAGCCATTCACGACGGTACGATTCTGGCTCTCTAACCAAGTTAACACCAATTTTGTCAGCTCGGGGGCGAAGCGATGTCCCCGCGTATGTGACGACGCACTCATTCGATTGTAGTAAACCGCATCGTCAGGCTGATTGTGAAACGGCACAACACCTTCATCTAAAAACCAACTTTTAGGTGTAACGCCACGTTCTTTGAACGCTTCGTATAGAGGCTTCAACCATTCTTCATTTTCGTGCAAGATTACGATATCGCGCATGCTACACTTCCTTACAATAAAAAGAACACGCCTACAGGTCGCTCATGTCCCATAAAATTATCGGCCCTATTGCCGCCCTATTAAGTGTCATAGTAACACGAAGTTTAGACATGCCGCTTGATGCGGCGCTGACCCTAGCAATCGTCATATGGGTGGCTTGGTGGTGGGTTTCTGAATGTATTCCACTGGCGATAACAGCGTTGCTACCTTTTATTTTACTACCCGTTATTGGTGTTCTCGACCCTAAAGAGGCGGCGACAGCCTTAGGCGATAACATTATTCTGCTATTCATGGCGGCGTTCATGATGGCAAAAGCCATTGAAGCCAGCGGTGTACATAAGCGTCTCGCACTGTCATTAATTGCGCTCATTGGACCCGACAGTGGCCGTCGCATCGTCGTTGCATTTATGTGTGCAACCGCCTTCCTTTCGATGTGGATCTCTAACACCGCGAGTGTATTAGCTTTGCTCCCCGTGGCATTGGCACTTGCAGATGCCACCGACAACAAGCCATTCCAAAAAGCCCTATTATTAGGTCTTGCCTATTCAGGGTCGGTGGGTGGCATTGCCACCTTAGTGGGCACCCCACCTAATCTTATATTTGCCTCAATATATGAGAATATCTCAGGGCAAGGCTTCGACTTCACGCGTTGGCTAGGTATTGGCATACCCATGATGGTTATCAGCATTCCATTAATGGCTTGGTATCTCACTCGTAACGTTCATTTGAGCATGCCATTACAATTACCCCAACAAGATAAAATGTCAGCTTATGAGAGACGCGTGCTGACTGTGTTTGGTGTCGTGGTATTACTGTGGGTGATGCGCACCACCCCGTTTGGCGGCTGGACAGGTCTGTTGGGGCTACCCTCACTGAACGATGCGACTGTCGCTTTAGCGGGTGCGCTGGCCATGTTCATTATTCCAACGGGAGAAAAGCAACAACCCACCTTACTCGATTGGTCGCTAGCGAAAGACATCCCATGGGGTATTTTATTATTATTCGCGGGCGGTATTTGTCTCGCTAAAGGCGTCATGGCAAGTGGTCTCGGCACGTTAATGGGCGAGTCTTTAACGGTATTAGGAGAATGGCCACTGTGGTTGTTGATACTGGTACTCACGCTGGCGGTTTCATTTATGACCGAGTTTACCTCTAACACAGCCACAGCAACGCTTCTAATGCCCATTTTAGCAGCAACCGCACAGGCCATTAATCAGCCTATTGAGATACTCATGATTCCAGCGGTGATTGCTTGCAGCTGTGCATTTTGCATGCCCGTAGCAACGCCACCTAACTCAATTGTATTTGCGTCTAATCGCATCAGCATCCGCGATATGGCGCGCACAGGCGTTGTACTAAACATTATTCTAGCGTTTGTAACGACCGCAATTGTCATGGTTTTGGTCTAAATCAAATGTTCTGTTAAGCAAACTCAGGTAAACTGAGCGCTTTTTAAAGATGGAGTCTCTCGATGGATCAATTGCCTGCTTGCCCACAATGCGCTTCTGAATACGCATACGAAGACGGTAACGTATTAGTCTGCCCTGAGTGCGGACACGAATGGTCACCGCATGACGAGAGCAATGAAGACAATAAAGTGATTCGTGATGCCAATGGCAATGAACTTAATGATGGCGACACCGTCACCGTTATTAAAGACCTTAAAGTCAAAGGTTCATCATTAGTTGTTAAGGTCGGCACTAAGGTTAAAAACATTCGTTTAGTCGATGGCGATCATGATATCGATTGCAAGATTGACGGTGTAGGTGCAATGAAATTGAAATCTGAGTTTGTTAAAAAGGTCTAATAGACCGAATCAGGGAATCTGCCATGCAACGTTTTCTTACCTCACTACTATTAGTTTTTAGTGGTTTATTAGCCGCGACGTCAGCCTTTGCAAAAGCTGACCAACAGACTATTGTGCTTATTTCTATTGATGGCTTTCGCTACAACTATATTGAGCAACATCACGCCGAGCATCTTAGTCATTTAGCCGAGCAAGGTGTTCGCGCCAAGGGGCTCATGCCGGTTTATCCATCTAAGACGTTTCCAAACCATCTTTCCATAGTCACCGGTCAGTATCCATCACACCACGGTATCGTTGATAATAATTTTTATGATACTGAGCGCAAACAACGCTACAAAATGGCCGACGGTGCAAAGGATGGTACTTGGTTACATACCGTACCAATTTGGAATTTGGCTGAGTTCCAAGGCGTGAAATCAGCGACTTTTTTCTGGCCTGAATCGGGCGCTCGTATCAACGGACGCACACCCACTTATTACTATCCCTACAGCAATTTCACGCCTAACCAGCAGCGAGTTGATCAAATCATTCAATGGTTACAACTGCCCGAACAAAGCCGCCCTCGGATGATTACAGGCTACTTTTCAATCGTTGATTCGATGGGTCACAAGTTCGGTCCCGACTCGAAGCAAACGAAAGGCGCAGTTCAAGCAGTCGATAAGCTGATAGGACAACTGTGGCAGCGTATTCAGAACGAAACCGAAGGTTCAGTTAACTTAATTGTGGTTTCCGATCACGGCATGGCGCCGATCAAAGCAGATGCCATGATCGACCCAGATGACTTAGCTATTGATGAAGAAAAGTTTACCACCGTCAATTCGCAAACACGCTATCTCATTTATGCTAACGAAGACACCTGCGCTGATGATATTGCGGCACTTCGAACACAGCTAGAGGAAGGTAGCGACCTTGGCTATCGCGTTGAAACCGATGATAAGCTTAAACAATTACATGTCAGTGATGGCCCACGTAAACCCGCCATTGTACTTTCAACTGATGCACCTGTGAGTTTCGCAACTCGACCTGTCGAAGAGCGCTCTGACGGTGGCACGCATGGTTATTACAACAATCGTGACATGGATGGCTTATTTGTCGCAGTGGGTCCAGCGTTTAAAAACGGGGTGACTATCGATCGGTTTGAAAATATTCACATATATCCATTAATGGCGGATATTTTAGACCTTAAATTAATGACCCAAATTGATGGCGAAATAGCTGTTTTAAAACCTATTTTAAATAATTAATTCGCCTTCGAGTGATCTGTTTTAAATAGCCGAGCGAATTGTAAAGATTACTAAAATACTTGGTATTTTTCTTTGCAGTTCGCTAAATATATACATGCACGTTCGTATGTATATTCATAACCTAAAAGGCTATTTAAATTATGGCAGAGACACTCTCGTCACAGTATTGGGCCGAGGGATATTGGATGAACGATATTCCCACCCTGCTCGGAATTGTCGCTGCGATCTGGCTTTTACTGGTTATTGCTGCGGCGTTTGAAGCGTTCCGGCACAAATTACTGGTCGATAAAATTCCAGTACGAGTGCATGTTAATGGAACCCGCGGCAAAACCAGTGTCACCCGGCTTATCGCAGCGGGCTTAAGATCAGGTGGCAAGCGTATTTGCGCTAAAACCACCGGCTCTGCAGCCGCTATCACTGACCCTCAAGGAAGAGAGTTTCCCATCTACCGCATTAGCGGTGCCAACATTATTGAGCAAATGCGTACGCTCAAACGCATGGCCTCACTTAAACCCGAAATTGTAGTGATGGAATGTATGGCACTGCAGCCGCATTACCAATCGCTCAGCGAACTGCGTATGGTGCGCTCCAACGTGGGCGTCATCACCAATGCGCGCGCCGACCACCTTGATGTCATGGGTCCGGGCGAAGAGGACGTTGCCTTAGCATTAGCGGGCAGCACACCCGTCAAAGGTAATCTCTTTACGGCAGAGCGCGATCTATTAGGTGTTTTCGAGCACTCGACTAAAGACCGCAACAGCCAGCTACACGGCGTCACTGAACAAGAGGTCGACGCCATCGGCGACGATATTCTCAAGCAATTTAAATATTCCGAACATGCTGAGAATGTGGCGTTGGCATTAAAAGTCTGCGAGCACCTCGGTGTTGAGCGAGAGCAGGCATTGCAAGGCATGATTGGACTCGAACCCGAAGCCGGCGCTATGCAAGTACTTCACGTAAATTATTTCCGCCGCGAAATTGTTTTCGTTAATGCATTTGCTGCAAACGATCCCGAGTCGACCGGTAAGATTTGGGAAAACATGTTAGAAAAACACGGCAAGGAGCGCAAACGCATTGTATTGATCAACTGCCGAGCCGACCGTCCGCACCGTTCTCAGCAAATGGCTGAGGCTGCTGTTGAGTGGACCCAAGCGGATCGCTATATCCTGATGGGTTCAGGCACCTTTATTTTTGTTCGCGCCGCAGTGAAATACGGACTCGACCCAGAAAAAATTCTCGTAATGGAGAACGCTGCCATTACTGATATTACCGAAACCTTGCTGGAAGAAGCTGGCAACAGTGCACTCGTTGTCGGCATGTGTAACATTCATGGTGGCGGCGAAGAAGTCGCTCGGTTCTTCCAAAACCGTTCCTTGAAGGAGGAAGACCTGTGATCGCATTAAATATTTTAGCCGTTGCCATCGGCATCGGATTATTCTTTACGTTATTGCTCACACAAACGCTCGGACTCGCCGCAGGGGGCCTCGTTGTTCCTGGTTATGTTGCCCTGCAACTGACCGAACCCATGAGTCTGGTAATTACGCTCGTAGCGGCCTTGCTAACGTTCTTGATCGTGCGCGTAATATCTAGTTTTGCCATTATCTACGGCCGTCGACAAACGATCATTATGATCCTCACCGGCTATCTCATCGCAGGCTTGATGGATTTGTTCCTCGGTAGCTTAGTGAACTGGGTCGACTTACAAATGGTCGCGGGTGGTGACGATGCGCAAGCACAAGTCGCGACACTGGAGTCATCCTTTATGATGGCCGTCATGTCGAGCAATATTATCGGCTATATTATTCCCGGTCTGATAGCGATCTGGTTTGAACGCCAAGGTGTTCTGCAGACGCTGTGCGGCCTGGCCGTCACCGCCGTATTAGTGCGCCTCGCACTGATTGTCATCATGCCTGAAGCGTTGCAGATGTATGAAGCAAGCAGCGCCTTCCACATGCCTGGCTGGTAAGGAGAATCCCAAATGAGTAGTTTTACTAAGATTTATTGGCGTTCTTCAGGTGTGCCAGCCTGGGGACTCATCGTATTAATGATCGCGGCATTAATTGCTTTACTCGCCGTCGAAAACGTTAAAGAAACCGATCCAATCGTGGACGAAAACTATGCCACCATGGTAACGGCTGCAAAAATTATGCGCCAAGGAATGGAAGTTATCCGTCCCTTGCGCGCTGAAAAGGAGCCGATTAACCCAGAGTTCGATCCTCAACGCTCGGGCTTTGTCGGTCTCGATAACAGCATCGTCACGACCAACCACGGTGGACGCGAGTCTAAACAGACCACAGTGAACCCCAACTGGGCAGCCGTGGCGGTTAAACTATTAGCTAAAGCAGGCGTTAAAAAAGGTGACTTAGTCGCGGTGACTGTATCTGGCTCTTTCCCTGCTCTAAACCTTGCCGTGTATTCTGCAATCGAAGCCATGGAAGCGGAGCCGGTTATTATCGCTTCGGCATCGTCATCGCAGTGGGGAGCTAACGTACCCGGTTTCTTGTGGTTGGACATGGCACGTGAACTCAACAAAGCCGGCGTGATCTCGTTCGAGCCTAAATATGCCTCGATTGGCGGCATCGAAGACCGCGGCATTGGTATCCCACAAGCCGGTATTCAATCGATTCGTCAAACGATTGAACGCGCTGGCTTGCCGATTATTGAACCGGCGAACTATCAAGAAGCGGTGGCCGACCGTATCGCGATTTTCCGTGAATACTCATCCGATCGTAACTACAAAGCGTTCGTCAACGTCGGCGGTGGTGCGACTATCGTAGGTCCTCCAGGTATCGATGATATGTTTAAATCAGGACTACAGTACGACGCACCGGCTCGCGCTTACGCGGTGGATACGGTGATGGGCTACTTCTTACAAGAAAACATTCCAGGCATTCATTTTATCGGCATTAAGAAAATGGCAGAACGCTACGGACTTCCACTCATGCCCCCTGAGCCTGTGCCCGTCGGTAATGGCGGTATCTATTCCTCGAGCACATACAGTCGGTTACTCGCTTTCGGGCTTGCTGTGGCATTGTTTGGGCTCACTTGGCTCATCGTGCGCTCAGCGCGGATCACCAGCCTCTGGCGTCGCGATAGTAGCAGCGGTAAAGGCACTAAACCGATGGTATAAACACCTCGGTCATATAAAAAAGGAGCCAAATGGCTTAATGCTTGTCAGTTAAGCTAACGACTAGCATTTTTTCTAGGCGACCGCATCGGATAACGTTGCGGTCGCCTTTTTATTGCTCGTGGATAGTGCCGTTC
>NZ_LSBQ01000009.1:0-90129 GCF_001577655.1 Idiomarina sp. T82-3
GCACTATCCACGAGCAATAAAAAGGCGACCGCAACGTTATCCGATGCGGTCGCCTAGAAAAAATGCTAGTCGTTAGCTTAACTGACAAGCATTAGCCCTAAGGCAGCTCTTCATAACTCAGTAACATATTACTTAGTTGGAACCACTTTTACAGTGATGTTAGCGAACACGTCAGCGTGCAAGTGTAGTTCGATTTCAAACTCACCTACTTCACGCAATGTGCCGTTTGGCATAAGTACTTCGCTCTTCTTCACTTCAACGCCAGCCGCAGTAACTGCGTCCGCGATATCACGAGTACCGATAGAGCCAAATAATTTACCTTCGTCACCCGCTTTAGAAGCGATAGTAACAGATTCCAAAGCATTGACTTTTTCAGCGCGCGCTTGAGCTGCAGCTAATTGGTCAGCCAATTTCGCTTCGTAGTCAGCACGACGTTGCTCAAAAAGCTCAACGTTTTCTTTAGTTGCAGGAACCGCTTTACCTTGTGGGAACAAGAAGTTACGCGCGTAACCTGACTTAACAGCAACCTGGTCGCCTAAGCTACCTAGGTTAGCGATCTTATCTAATAAGATGATATTCATTTTCGCTACCTCTAAATCTTGGTATCCGAGCCTTTGCTAACTTACTGATGTGAATCAGTGTAAGGCAGCAAAGACAAATAACGAGCACGTTTGATAGCACGTGCTAACTGACGCTGATACTTAGCTGACGTTCCAGTGATACGGCTAGGAACAATCTTGCCAGATTCAGTGATGTAGTTTTTTAGCGTAGCGATGTCTTTGTAATCGATCTCTTTTACGCCTTCAGCCTTAAAACGGCAGAATTTACGGCGACGGAAAAAACGAGCCATTATGGCCTCCTTAAATCATTTCTAGATGCTGAGCGTGAAGAACTAGCTTGGCTAACCCTTGCTTGTCTTCATGACGATGCAAGAAACCCTCGGTATGTACTTCACTGCCCACCGTCAATTTATCCAACCAGTGCGTAAGCCCTTCGCCACTCATGATGACTTGTAAACGAACAAATGATTGTCGGCTCATTCCTGCTTCTGCTTGCATTGAGCGGTGCTCAAGAGAGAATTGGATGTGCTCAATACCTGATGGGCTCTTTTCGAGTCGAGCAGGTTTACAAACGTGTCCAGTTAAATGAAGTCGATTCATAGTTGCTAAAGGAGCAAAACCTCAATTAAGCGGCTTCGCTATCACCTTTACGCTCTTCCTTTTTAGTTAAAGGAGATGGTTCAGTGATCGCTTCTTTTTTACGCATAACAAGGTTACGTAAAACAGCGTCGTTGAAACGGAAGGCTGTTTCCAGCTCGTCAACAACTTCTGCGTTCGCTTCAATGTTTAGCAACACGTAGTGCGCTTTATGAAGCTTGTTGATTGGGTAAGCTAGTTGACGGCGACCCCAGTCTTCTAGACGATGGATCTGGCCACCACCTTGCTTGATCGTTTCGCTGTAGCGCTCGATCATGCCAGGTACTTGCTCGCTTTGGTCTGGATGGACCATAAATACGATTTCGTAATGACGCATTACTGCTTCCTTTTGGTTCAGTAGCCTCTGTTCAGTTCAGCCAAACTGACATAGAAGCAAGGAATACTCTATTTAAAAAGATAAAACGGCTGATTTGAGCCGCGCGAGTTTAACTAATTTATGCACAAAATGCAATGATTAATAATCTCGCACTTCAGGGTGGGACGCTTTGTGTGCTGCGCTGACTTCGTCGGTCACTAAAGATACTAATCGCCCTGCCAGTTCAGTTTTGACGCCTTCTGGCCCTCTTACCATGACTCTATCAAGAGGCGTCTCGGACCGAACGATGTCGGCTTGTAATGTCAAGAAATCATCTTGCTTATCCACTTCAACACGAATCGCATATTCCGCATTCTTCGCCGATTCGATATGCCATTCGTGTCTCACATCAAACCGATTCTGTAAATCTTCGAGCACCTGATTAACAATCGCCTCATCTGTTTTCGATTCGTAACTGATGCTGACATAAGGCTTAGTTGATCGCACAAAGGTACTTTCATTCCAATTTGGCGTCCAACTGAGGAACAGTAAACCAATCAGTGCCAGTGCGATAATTATCGGAAGTAAACGGCGGCTAATTGGCATGACGCTGTCTCACCGCCTCAAAAAGACAAACCCCACTGGCAACAGATACATTTAAACTGCTTACAGAGCCATCTAATGGGATAGATGCCAATTCATCGCAAGTTTCACGGGTCAGTCGACGCATTCCCTTGCCCTCGGCTCCCATAACTAATGCGAGCGGACCCTTAAAATCGATTTGATAAAGTGATTTATCGGCTTCACCTGCTGTACCAACCACCCACACATTGAGCTCTTGCAGTGTGCGAAGCGCACGTGCCAAGTTGGTTACAACAACCAAAGGAATGTTGTCTACTGCACCGCACGCTACTTTTCGTACGGTAGGCGTAACCTGTGCTGATTTGTCCTTAGGCACGACCACAGCTGTCGCGCCAGCGGCATCGGCCGTGCGCATGCATGCACCTAGGTTGTGTGGATCAGTCACGTTATCGAGTACTAAAAATAACGGGGCACCTTGGGCTTTTTCAATCAATGTTGAAAAATCATTCTCATTTAGTGGCGGTAAAGCTTTTATTGTCGCTACCACGCCTTGATGGTTACCAAACTCGGCTCTTTTATCAAGCGCTTGACGCGGTATCCACTGAGGCCGAATACCAATCGCCTCCGCTTGACCTATCACCTCAGCAACGGAAGCATCCTGACGTTCACGTGAAACAAATAACTCTATTAACCGATCGGGGTGCTGTGTTAGCACTGAGCGAACCGCGTGCAAACCAAAAACTGTAACCTTCTGACTCATGATTTATTGCGCCCCTTACTACTTGAATGACCGCGACTATTTTTTTGACCCGATGTTTTTTTACTTGACGGCTTGCGCTTATTCGAGCGCTTACCACGGCTATTTTTGTCACCCTTTTTAGCGTTACGCTGCTGTCCTTTATTGCCTTTAGGCATACGAGATTTACCCGTAGGACTCTCAGCACTTAACAACTCTAAGTCAATTTTACGGTCGTCTAGATTGACTTGTTTAACACGCACTTCTACTTTATCTCCAAGTCGGAACACGCGGTGACTATTTTCACCCACAAGCATATTTTTGGTGTTATCAAACTGATAATAGTCGTCACCTAAATTACTGATGTGCACCAGACCATCAATTTGATATTCGTCAAGCCGCACGAATAAACCAAAGTTTGTAACCGCCGCGATAACACCAGTGAAACTTGAGCCGATATGGTCTTGCATGAACTCACATTTGAGCCACTCATCCACCTGTCGCGTTGCATCATCAGCACGGCGTTCAGTGTGACTACAATGAACACCTAAATCATCGAGCTCAGTATCATCATATGCCCATGCACCGGTCAACGCGCCCTTAAACTCGCCCTTGCGCTTTAAAATTGCCTTAATCGCGCGATGTAAAATGAGATCAGGATAGCGCCTAATCGGAGACGTGAAGTGTGAATACGATTTTAATGCCAAGCCGAAGTGACCTGTGTTATCAGGTTGATAGACTGCTTGTTGCATTGAGCGCAGAAGCATCGTCTCTATTAGTTCTCGATCAGGGCGTTGTTGAACCTCAGACAAAAGCTTGCCGAAATCCGTCGGCGTAGGCTCGTCGCCACCTCCTAATTCAAGACCTAATTCACCCAGGAAGCTACGAAAGTTAGTCAAACGCTCATCGGCAGGCGGTTCATGGACACGAAACAATGCATTGATATCGTCGACTGACTCAACCAGTTTAGCGGCCTCTACATTAGCCGCAATCATGCACTCTTCGATGATTTTATGTGCGACATGACGTTTTACCGGTTCAATACGCTCGATTTTACGCTCGGCATTAAAAATAAATCGAACTTCTTGCGTATCAAACTCGATCGCAGAGCGTTTCTTCCTGACCGAAGCCAGTGCTTTATATAGGCTATGCAACGACTCGATATTCGTTAATACATCTTTGTATTGCTCGCGTAGTTCTGTATCACCATCTAAAATTTGTTTAACTTTAGTGTAGGTTAAGCGCGCGTGACTATTCATTACTGCCGGATAGAAACGCGATGATTTCAACTTGCCGCGCGGCCCCACTTCGATTTCAGCCACCATACACAACCGGTCGACATTCGGATTGAGGGAGCAAAGACCATTCGAGAGTTTTTCTGGCAGCATGGGAATCACGTTGTTAGGAAAGTAAACGGAGTTGCCTCGATTCCACGCTTCTTGATCAAGTACCGTATTGGGCTTCACATAGTAGGACACGTCTGCAATCGCCACCCATAAACGCCAACCGCTCTCTTCGGGCATCGCTAAGACCGCATCGTCAAAATCACGAGAATCTTCCCCATCAATCGTGATGAGCGGTAATTCACGTAAATCGATACGTCCCTCATACGCTTGCTTAGGAATTTCATCAGCTATTTTATTAAGCTCTTGATCTAACCCTTCAGGCCATTCATTAGGAATGTCATGTTCTCGAATGGCGACTTCAATCTCCATTCCAGGTGCCATGTGATCACCGAGAATTTCGGTAATCTCACCAATGGGGCTAGTACGTTTGTTAGGTCTTCGTGTAATCTTGACCACAACCAATTGGCCGTGACGCGCACCCGCGGTCGCATGGTTGGGGATCAAAATATCTTGGTTAATGCGACTATCATCAGGAACAACAATACCCATATCATGATCGACAAAGTAACGTCCGACGATATCGTTATCACGGGGTTCTATAACCCTCACCACACGACCTTCACGTTTTCCTTTGCGATCTTGCCCTGACACTTTAACCAGTACCACATCGCCATGGAGTACCGAGTACATTTGGTGATGAGGAATAAAGATATCACCACCACCTTCTTCAGGCTGACAAAAACCAAAGCCTTCGCGGTGACCGATGATACGCCCTTTAATCAATTGCATTCGGTCTGGTAATCCGTAGCTATTGGCTTTGGTATACACTAACTGACCGTCACGTTCCATCGCTCGCAAGCGACGTTTGATGCCTACTTGTTGGCGTTCATCACCAAGCTTGAAATGACTTACAAATTCATCAAACGAAACAGGTTTAAGATGCTTCTGCACCAACCCAAGCAACGCTTCCCTACTTGGTATTTCAACCTCGTAGTTAGGGGTGGGTTGGTCGTTCGAATTTGTTTCTGACATAAGTTCTCTTATAAGTTGAAATTAAATATTGACTACTATGCATGCAGTATACGCTTTATAACCACTATTGTCAGTGACAGAAAAAAGAAACCCCAGCCGAGGCTGGGGTTTTGGTACGTCATGTTAATTCGCTTGTGATTGCGTAATGGTTCGTTCCTCAATGACGTTATTATCAATATCTGCATTATCAAACCAAATCGGACGCAGTTGTGGCTCCTGAGAGTACAGCTGAGTTTGGTCAATGTAGTGATCAGACAGGATATTACGAGACTGAGAATAGCTCAGTAAACCTTGAGCCTGCGGACCGTCATCGGTGAACTCCATGGTGAACATCCAGCTCGAACCATAACTGATATGATAGCCAGCACCATTTGCCGCTAGGTTTGAGCCTTCCACTTGTGGATAAATCAAGCGCGGATAAATCGTGCCATCAGAGCCCGTGTTTGCGCGGAACACGTTAAAGCCCCCTTCGATGTTATTGGCACCACCCCAGGGCAACCGATTACCACTCGGTGTTCCATCTGGAAGCGCACGCTCAACGAATTGAACCTCGCCTAGCGGGGCGTCAATCGACAAGCCTACCGACTGAATACGCGCCATAGCATTGCCTAATAGCGTCAAGACCGCTGTTGATTTCTTCAAACCGCTGGGGGTTGTGAGCGGTTGCGAGGCATCGTAGGGCACCTGCCACTGCGGGTTACGCGACCATTCTGAGGCAAACTCACGGAATAGCATCGCACCGACACTGTCTTTATTCATCGTACCATCCCACTGTGCAAGTACATCGCACCCAGGTTTAATACTCATTGCGCCAGCCGCAGTGTTGACAGGATTACTACCTTGCGCGGTACAAAGGTCAACTAAGTCGTCGAGTACCGCTTCAGCAAGAAATGCGCGGTTGCTCAAGAGCTTATTTGCAATGTCTTCTCGACTAAACAAGCCATTAACAGAGCCCCCTTCCGCTAACATTTTTTGACCCAAACGAGAGCGCAAAGACTGTTGGTTACCGATAGGTCCCCAAAGTGGGGATACGTTTTCGATTGGATTATTGGGGTTCGTTAGCCAAAAGCTGTCATTAGAGTTCTGCACGAAATCGTTCCGAAGCAGTTGTGGAGCCTTGCTAAAAGGCATTTTTCCGTCCGCTTTGTGACTGGCAGAAGTCCCCGGAACGACAGGAAACCCT
This sequence comes from Idiomarina sp. T82-3, assembly GCF_001577655.1. Taxonomy (NCBI): domain Bacteria; kingdom Pseudomonadati; phylum Pseudomonadota; class Gammaproteobacteria; order Alteromonadales; family Idiomarinaceae; genus Idiomarina; species Idiomarina sp. T82-3. The sequence continues at coordinate 6,392 of NZ_LSBQ01000009.1, forward strand.
GCCGACGCACTGATCCCCTGCAAAACAGCGTTGCTTTGCCACTGTGCAATCGTCTCATCACTCAAGTTAGGGACCGATGAGCCGTCCGTAAAGAACACATCACCATCTTCGTCAGCCGCCATGGCATTGTTAAATACCGTGCCCGTGTAATCGACAAATGACTGGCGATATTCTTCAATGTTGCGTGCGCGGTTCATTGCCAACCAGTGATCGAAAATTTCAAAATTAGGCAGATTCGCATCATAGATCGCGTAAGCTACGTCCTTCCCATAAGGGTCGGTACCCCAAGTTAGCGGTGAATTAGGAACTTTAATAATTGTGCCAAACTCACTGTGATAACTGGTTTTTTCAAGGGTTATTAGGCCATTGCCCGTATTCACTTGGATCTGATGTGTTTTTGTTGTCATCGGAACCGACTCACCATCGACTAGATAGTGGGTCCCCGTTTCGTCTTCTGGATCTAACGCTAGCTGATGAACGACAAACCGATTGGCCGTTGAGAACGTATGCGTCCACGCAACATGCTCATTAAAGCCGATATTGACGATACCGGGCATACCCGATAGCGATCCACCAACGACTTTTAATTCACCAGGAATTTCCGTTCCAAATTGCCAAAACCGTTGGTTCCCGGTATGTGGGAAGTGCGGGTTAGCCAACACCATGCCGTTCCCCGTCGCAGACATTTTTGAGCCGATAGCCCAACCATTAGAGCCCATTTCCGTTGGATTAGGTTCTGGCATCTCAATATGAACTGGATTCAGCGTCATTGCTTGTTGAGAAGGTGCAACCGGCTGTGGCATGTAACTCTGATTTGGTGGCGCGGCAACAAAGACGGCGCCGGTAAAGTTGCTAGCCCCTGGCAGTAGCGCAACACCCTGTGCGTACGTAAGCAGATCGATAGGTGTAATTTCTTGTACGAAAGGCTGCCCAGCGCAGGTCGGATCGATGTTGTTTACGCCTGTCTCGCTCAGGTATTCGTTGTATCCTGCCGCATAGCCCGTCAACAATGCTTGAGATTCTTCACTCAAAGAATCGAAGCCCTGTTCGGCGTTATCGCGAATACCTAGCGCAAGAAAGCCAAAATCATCTATTAAGTTTTGATTATTATTCGAACCAATCGGATTATGTGGGCCAAAGTACATTGAGCGCTGCGAATTAAATTTCACGATTTGGTCCGCTAAAATACAGATATTGTCTTTAGCAAAAGCAAAGCCAACGCCAAATCCTAAACTTTCTAGGTTATCCGCTTTTATGTATGGCACACCATAGGTCGTCCAGCGAATGTCGGCACTCAGTTCATCGTCATCGTCAAATGTTGATAAAGGATCTTGTGCTGGTAAGGGGCTACTATAATCTGGTTCTGACGGAGTTTCAGGAGCTTGATACTCAGCCACTTCGTTACTAAAGTTACAACCGCTCAGCGAGACTACACCGGCCATTAGCAAGGCTCGATATAGCAGTGAGGTTTTGTAAGTTCTCATCGCGCTTTCCTTGTGAAGTTTAAGTTATTGTTATCGCCACATGAGCGAGACTACTTTATTCGCTTGTGTACTGCCTAAATCATCAGCGCATAGTTTAGCTTAATGTAAAATACACGCATAATTTATACCCTCTGTTATAACGCGTTATTACAGCATGGTCCAACCACTAAATCGTGATTGTTCCTCGCAAATATTCGACGGCTTGTCCAAAAAGCTTCACGCGATCCTGTTCAACCTCGCAAATCACGCGACCACCTCGTGACGATAGCTGCTCCCCAATAACCCGCGTCTTATTTAATCGCTTACTCCACAAAGGAGCTAACTGGCAATGCGCTGAACCTGTAACAGGGTCTTCGTTCACATTAAGCTTTGGAAAAAAGCAACGACTGACAAACCCATCTCCTTCAACTGCGGTTGCGACAACACCTCGCGAATCGAGCTTTTTTAATTCATTGAAGTCAGGCGATAAAGCACGCACTTGCGCTGCATTTTCAAGTATCGCAATATGATCAAAGCCACGTAACAGTTCTACGGGGTCACAACCAAGTCCATGGCTGACAACTGCATTCGGGGCAATCGATTGGGGTTCTGTTGCAGGAAAGTCCATCATCATCCCCGATGATGTACGCGTGACAATCAAACTACCGCTGCGTGTATTAAAGTGGACTTGCTCAATGTCGGGGCGCAAATGGCTAAAGACCACGAACGCCGAGGCGAGCGTTGCATGACCACAGAGATCGACTTCAGCCGCCGGGGTAAACCAACGTAAATCGAATACACTGGGCGAGCGTGTTGATGATAAAAACGCCGTTTCCGATAAGTTATTCTCTTCCGCGATATACTGAAGCATATCATCAGATAGTGTATGGTCGAGTAGAGGCACCACGGCTGCTGGATTACCACCGAAGGTTCTATCTGTAAAGGCATCAACTTGATATAAAGAAAGTTGCATTGAACTATTTCCTTGTGTTTTCCTCTAAATAGGTATAAACCTATGACTGTGATCAAAGAAGAGTCATTTTTATTATCTATAAGACTCATGTTGATTGCATAAGCTGTAAGTTAAATTAGTTGAGAGCTGAACGCTAAGATGTATCGTAAATTTTTTGCTCTACTCATTGTCACTATTTCGCTACTCGCGCAACCTGCGATGGCGTCATTGAGTGCGCACAACGTTCAAAGCGTCTCTTCTGATTGTGATTTATCGGTTTATCATGCTGAGCATTCCCAAGGTATTATCCAAACCTCTGGCGCTAACGATATCGGTTCAGAACAACCCGATCATTCGCCAGCTATTACAAGTCAGAACTTTTCTCCCTCTTTAGCCATCACAGACGAGCGAGTTCAAATCACCGTTCGGTTTGTTACCGGCGTTGATTTTATTCGCCCACAACTAAGGGCTCCACCAACGACTGTTTAATTCCGCTGTATTGACATTTATTTTTAGGAATTAAGGAGTACGTTATGACTGAGTTTAAATCACTTAAATCAGTATCTCATGGTGATGCCGTTTCACTCTCTTCGCAAGCTCGCGACCCTTTCAACTGTGATTGGCATGCGAACGCCTTGCATGTGTTCGATGACTTCGAGCGCCACGATCCGTTACTACTGCGATCAAATACAAGTCTCGACCGTGCTGAGCAGCTCATGAATTCTGCGAAGGTTCGTTACGCTTGTGTCGTGAATAGTAATGAACAAATTGTGGGCTTAGTCGCGTTGCGCGAGTTTCATAGCCGTCATGCTATGCAAGTGAGTCAATCGACCCAACTCCCGTGGGCGGATCTAACTGTTGGCGACTTAATGAGAAAACTTGATGAGTTGCCGCAGGTTGAATATAAACAACTACAGAAAGCGCGTATTGGTGATACAGCAGCCACGCTTAAGTCTGCTGGGCGCGATTTCTTACTGGTATTTGAAGCAGGTTCAATCCGTGGCGTTGTGTCGTCGCTGCGCATCGCGCAAGTAACCGGAGAGTCAGTGAATATTTATCACTCGGCTTCCACTTTCGCCGAGATTATTTCAGCAGTGAATCACTCCCACTTAAATGACTAGACATTAATAACAAAATAAGGCGGTTAAACCGCCTTATTTCTTTTCGGAAGATACTTTTTACGTCGTTTTAGAAGGTATAACTTACCTCAAACCGCACAGTTCTCGGCTCCATCACGTGATAATGTAAATCTTCGACCCCCGCAGCGGGTTCCCCTTGCAAACGCGATGCATAGTAATAATCGATATCATGGTCATTACTGTCTAATAAGTTGAGTATTTGAACTTGAGCCGACCAATTCTGCCATTGCTTAGCAAGTAAAAAGTTGACCACCGTGGAGCTATCAGAACGCACACTATTATCCTCAGTCAACGGACGCTCACCGATATAGCGCACACGTAATGTAGACAACCAATTATTCCCAAACCTATGGGTTGCGCCCAATTGCAGAATATCTTCAACCGCCCCTGGAATATAATCATTAGGTAGCGCATCATCAAATTCAGCATCTGTATAAGCATATTCAAAGTCAAAGCTGAGGTTATCATTTACATTATAGTAGGCAGCCACTTCAATACCATTTCTGTATGATGGCCGACTCGCTTCCGTATTGCCCGCATCACCCACAAACAATAACTCGCTATCCTGCTCAAGCGCCCAAAGCGCGACTGAGCTGTTAAACTGGCTATTTGGACGCCAACGCATTCCAACCTCGTAACCTAAAGCACGAACAAGCGGGTCGACAGGCGCGACACGATCACCGGAGTTAGGATCAACACGCGTGACAGTGCCTCGCGCATCGTTAGAGTGAAAGCCCTGTCCCGCAGATAGGTATACTTCCATATCATCCAATAACAGATAATTAAGGCTACCTTTTAGTGACCATAATGCATCGGATTCTTGACCATTGTTATGGGTTAACTGAACATCATAAATATTTTGTTGCAGTCGGCTGTTCACATCAAAGTCAAAGTAATCATAACGGAGTGATACGGTACTACGCAGTCGCCCTGTCCACTGGTAATCATGTGTCACATACGAGCCAAAGCTCCACTCATCAACACGGTCACTGCGCACGGCTCCAATACGCTCGCGTGCCTCGCTTTTATAAAGCCCGACTTCGCCGATATCGTCATAGCGCGTATCAAACCCTACCGTGAAATTATTGTTGATATGCCAACTACCTGAGGCACCATAAATCATTCGATCGTCGACCTGTTCAAATTGGTCACCATTGACAGGATCATCAAGGTAGTATGTGAAATTAGAGAAAAGAGACAAACCATAGTCGATGGCATAAGCGCTTAATGCGTAGTCCGCTGTCGTGTAAATAGCGTTGAGACTGTAACGATGTGTCTTACCACCGAGTGTCGGGTCAATCGAGCCGAGCTCATCAATTAATCCAGACTCCACTGCACGAGCAGGAATTTGATCAGCACTATTCCACTCATTATGGTAGCCCATGGCTCCGAGTGTTAGAACACCGTCATCTAGGCGAATACTATGTCTCAAAACACCGTTGAGCTTATCAACATCCTCATCGATATCAGACCACGGTCCATCATAAGTTTGATACTCAAGCGCATACAAGGTCGCATTCCGGCTTCCTGAATTCACACTATCAGCTACCAAAGCACGTCGATAATTATCTTCGCCTAGGGTCACGGATGCGAGCCCATTGCGCCGCGTCATTTGAGTGCTAAAACCAACACTGCCTGCTCCGGAGAAATCACCTACATCTCCATAATAAGTGCCCTTTTGATACGTCACTTGAGCAATGATCTCGGGAATTAAAAAGTTAATGTCGGTATAGCCCTGACCATGACCGTGGCTACGCATATTAACCGGCATACCATCAACGTATGTAGCAAAGTCAGTGCCATGGTCTAAGTTAAAACCACGCAAAAAGTATTGGTTGGCTTTACCACTACCGCTGTGTTGCGTTGCACTCATTCCTGGAATGAGTTCCATCAGTTCACCCGTTCTTAACATCGGACGAATTTCAATTTCGGGCTGTCCTAAGACGCCTTCGGAAGCCGACATCGACTGACCTAACAAATTAGCTTGATGCCCAGAAACCAAGATACGCTCAATACCATCATGTGCTTGAACGCTCGCCAAAGGAAGCGCACTGATAAGGGCGCTAAGTACCATAGAACGTCGAAATTTGACCACGAAAACCTCATAACAAATTGAATAACTTATTTAGCATACTAAAAATTGAATAGATAAACATGAAAACTGCGAGAAAACGGGGGCATACCAGGTTAAGTGGTGCGAAGTGTGAAATACCGATTAGATTAATCGTTTTTAACAATCAGAAACCAGGGGATATATCCATAAAACTGGTCTATATTACATTGCGAAAATGGTTAAACAGTCAACATGAGGTTAACAAAATGAGTGTCACACGAAAAATGAGTATCTCACTGGTGTCGGCCGCTGTAGCACTGACTTTATCGGGTCAAGCATTAGCGCAGCAAGGTCATAACTACCACAAGAATATGCAGCAAACCGAGCAAGCTAAGGAAAATAGCTTTTGGTGGCCAAACAAACTTAATTTGGAACCTCTGCGCCAGCACAGCCCAGAGTCCAACCCACTCGATGCCGATTTTGATTATGCAGAGGCCTTTAATGCACTTGATCTAGAAGCGGTTAAAAGGGACATCGAAGCACTGATGACATCGGATCAAGATTGGTGGCCAGCCGATTATGGACATTATGGCCCTTTCTTTATTCGCATGGCATGGCACGGTGCGGGCACCTATCGTGTACAAGATGGACGCGGCGGTGCTGCGGGAGCGCAACAACGCTTTGAACCGCTTAATAGCTGGCCCGACAACGTTAGTTTGGATAAAGCACGTCGTCTGTTATGGCCTGTGAAGCAAAAATACGGCCGCAATATTTCTTGGGCTGATTTGATGGTACTGACAGGCAACGTAGCGCTCGAATCAATGGGCTTTAAGACCTACGGTTTTGCTGGCGGTCGTGAAGATGCCTGGGAGCCTGATATTGTTTACTGGGGACCTGAAACCGAGTGGCTCGGTGACAAACGCTATCAAGGTGAACGTAAACTCGATAACCCATTAGCCGCGGTACAAATGGGGCTAATTTACGTCAACCCAGAAGGTCCAAATGGCAACCCCGATCCACTGCTCGCCGCAAAAGATATTCGAGACACGTTCGGACGCATGGCGATGAACGATGAGGAAACCGTTGCATTGATCGCCGGCGGACATACGTTTGGTAAAGCGCACGGCGCGCACAAACCTGAAGAATGCTTAGGCGCTGAACCTGCTGCCGCCCCCGTAGAACAACAAGGTCTCGGTTGGAAGAATAGTTGCGGAAAAGGTAATGCTGAGGACACGATCACCAGTGGCTTAGAAGGTGCATGGTCGGTCAATCCTACTGCGTGGACGACCCAATACTTGGATAATTTGTTTGGTTTCGACTGGGAACAGACGCGCAGTCCAGCGGGCGCTATTCAATGGATACCTAAAGATGGTCAAGCGGCTAATATGGTACCTGATGCACACGTCGAAGGTAAGCGTCACGCGCCTATCATGTTTACTACCGATCTCGCACTAAAGTTCGACCCTGAATATCGCAAAATCGCGAAGCGTTTTCACGAAAACCCAGAAGAATTCGAACTTGCGTTTGCTAAAGCTTGGTTTAAATTGACCCACCGCGATATGGGTCCCAAAGCACGATACCTTGGCAGTATGGCACCTAAAGAAGACCTTATTTGGCAAGACCCAATCCCTAAAGTCGATTACACGCTGATTAACGAAAGCGAAATTAGCGAGTTAAAAAAACAGATCTTGGCCAGCAAACTGACGGTGCCAGAACTCGTTCGTACCGCCTGGGCAGCGGCTTCAAGCTTCCGTGCCACAGATATGCGCGGCGGAGCCAATGGCGCGCGGATCGCTTTGGAACCACAAATAAACTGGGAAGCGAATAACCCTGAAGAGTTGAGGCGAGTACTGAATGAACTTAAGCGCATTCGTGCTGAGTTCAATCAATCGCTCTCTGGCAATAAGCAAATATCTCTAGCGGATACTATCGTGCTGGCAGGTGCCGCTGCTATCGAAAAAGCAGCTGAAGATGCGGGCTATCGCGTAAAGGTACCTTTCATACCTGGACGCGCAGATGCGACCCAAGAGATAACCGACGTGCAGTCATTTAAGTTCTTGGAGCCAACTGCAGACGCTTTTCGAAACTATTACAGTGAAGAGAGCCGTTTGAATCCAGCGCAAATGATGGTCGATAAAGCCGACACGCTCGACTTAACTGTCCCAGAACTGACCGTTTTATTGGGAGGTTTACGCAGTTTAGGGGCGAACTATAAAGGTACTGAGCACGGAGTTTTCACGGAGCAGCCAGGTACACTCAACAACGACTTTTTCGTAAACTTGCTGAGTATGGATACACAATGGGAACCCTCTCAGGATGACGAGTCGCTATACATTGGTCGTGACCGCACTACGGGTGAGCCAAAGTACACCGCAACGACGGTCGACTTAATTTTTGGTTCGAACTCCGAGTTACGTGCAGTGGCGGAGATTTATGCCCTTGATGACTCAAAAGACAAGTTCGTCGACGACTTTATAAATGCATGGGTTAAAGTGATGCAGCTCGATCGCTTTGATCTAGAAAAGTCCTAACCGTTAATACAACGAATCTGCATGCCGGTTGATTGGAAACAATGAGCCGGCATTTTTATTTCACCGAATGAAAGCCATTGGGTAGTAATGAGTGTCGGGTGAAACGTTAGATTAGCATTGAAAACGTGATAGGAAGAGCTTACTAGAAGCTTGGTGCCGAGGGGGGGACTTGAACCCCCACGCTGTTACCAGCGGTGGATTTTGAATCCACTGCGTCTACCAATTCCGCCACCTCGGCATTAAGATAGGTTGTCTTGGTCGACGGAGGGGATTATACCCGTGACATCTTTCTAATCAAGCAAATATTGCAGAATTTTTTCGGTTTTAAGTTTGTTTGGTCATTCCTTAACCGAACCATCCTACTGCGCGTCGGTCCGGGTCATGGTAAACTCTCCCCGTTACAGGTTGTTATGGATAAAAATATGCCATCAGAAGCTCAAAAACTGCATGCGAGTTTTCCATCAGCAAACTTTCTTCGTCGGTTTGCCGCATGGATTTACGATTTTTTAGTCGCTTGTGCGATGGTTATGCTTGCCACCGCACTCGCGCTCGGAGCGTCAGCTATCGCCACCAGCTTAGGCTGGCTCACATTACCGGAAGGTATGGATCATGCGGAGTTTATTGACCAAGGTCCTTGGCTCACAATTTTTCTGCTAACCGTCTTAGCGGTGTTTTTTGGTTACTTCTGGAAAACATCGGGTCAGACCGTAGGCATGCGAGCTTGGCGCTTAAAATTACAACAGCGAGACGGTTCTCGACTCACTTACAAACAGGTAATTATAAGGCTTTTGACATGCATGTTGGGCGTAGGAAATATCTGGGTTCTCGTGGACTTAAAACACCGCCGAGCTTGGCAAGATTACGCCGCAAAAACAGAGCTGGTCACTCTATCAAAAGAAGCTAACCAGCTATTTTATTGGAAAGAGCTTTAGCTCTTCCTCTGCATGACAAAAATAGCAACACTGGCAAAGACTAAGCTCGGCAACAAGGCCCCTAGCACCGCCGGCACCTGGTAGACTTGTGCTAGGGGACCAAAAATTTCGTTACTGACATGAAACGCAAATCCTGTAATTACGCCCAACAGTATACGCGCTCCCATACTGGTTTCCCGTAATGGGCCAAAAATAAAGGACAATGCGACCAGTAACATCACTGCCACAGTCACCGGTGATAATACCTTACGCCACAACGCCAACTCGTAACGCTGAGCAGACTGCTCGTTCGACTTAAGGTAGGTGAGGTAATCAATCAGTCCCGATATTGATAATGACTCCGGTTTTATAGTGACGACGCCCAATTTATCCGGTGTCAGGCTTGATTGCCACACAGTGCTATCAAGGCGTTTTTCAATCACTTTTTGTTGTGTAAGTCGAGTCTCGACCACCTGACTTAAACGCCAAGACTCATTACTATACACAGCCGTCTGAGCGTATGTGACTGTTTCGAGTTGCTGTTGTCCATCAAAGTCGTAAATCAGCACACCATTCAAACGTCCGGTGTCTTCAACTTCCGAAATATTAATAAAATCATCGCCATCTTTCGCCCAGACGCCACGTTGAGCGGAAATAAGACTACCTCCGGAGATTTCTTGTGCACGGATTAGCCGACCTTTAGCTTCCATCGGTGGAGCAACCCATTCGCCAATGGCAATTACAGCAATCATCATAACAACTGCAGTTTTCATCACCGCACCAGCAATATTAAGCTTTGAGCGACCCGCGGCTTGCATCACGATAAGCTCAGAGTTACTCGCCAGCACCCCCATACCTATTAAGCCACCCAGTAATGCAGCCATCGGAAAGAAAACTTCAACATCACGCGGAATACTGTAAAAAACAAACAGCGCCGCGTCGATCACCTCATAACTACCTCGTCCGACCGACTTGAGTTGCTCGACAAAACGTATTAACCCCGAAAGCCCGGTCAGTACGATTAAACTCATTAGCGAGGTTTTGAGAACTGTCGCGCCAATATAGCGATCCAAGATACTAAACATCGTTACACTCTCCGGTTTCGCTGACGCCAGAACATCAAGTGTGCCCAAAATCTCAACCCGACAGGTCGTGCTCGGCTGAGCAACGCAATACCGAATACCAGCAAAGCAACATGTATCCACCACAGACCGATAAAGGTTGGGATAACTCCATCCCGTACCGCCGATTTGGCAGCCATGAGAACAAGAAAATATCCTAGATAAATTAAAATAGCCGGCGCCATTCGCGCGAATTTACCTTGTCTCGGATTGACTCGGCTTAATGGAACAGCAATCAGTGTCAATAATGGCATTGCCAACGGTATTGCTATACGCCATTGCAGCTCAGCCGCTGCCGCATTTGATTGTTCCTGCCACAACTCATTGACAGTATAAGCTTCTAGATCTCGTAACTGTTCGTCTACAGGCTGCTCTTTGATTTGCAACCTATACTGCTCGAAACTCATCAACTGGTAATGTTCACCATCGCCTGCAAAGCGTTTACCGTCGCGCAGCTCTAACCACTGAGAGCCAGAGCTTTCAGTATTCACTTCACCCGAGGTTGAAACCACCACGCTACCGGAGCGAATCCGTCCCTGCTCTGCCTGATGCTGCGCCACAAACACATTCTGCAAATCACCTTGATCATCTTGGCTTTGAATAAAAATGACTGCCTTGCCATTGCTAGATTGCTGAAAGCGACCTGGAATAAGGGCTGTTAATCCACTATCCGCGCGAGCCTTGTCCTCAATTTTTTGCTCTTGCTCCAATGACCAGGGCACTACGTACATAGTCAACGCCGCAGTCAATAGAGCCAGTATCACCGCAACAACCAGTGTCACTCGAGTCACATACCACTCACTGACGCCACAGGCATGTAATACCGTCATTTCGTTGTCTGCATAGATGCGTCCGTGAGCCAATAAAATGCCCAGAAATAAGCTCAATGGGATGATCAGTGCCAGTAGCGCCGGTAGATTCAGCGATAACAACTGAAAAATAATAGAACTAGGAATATCGCCTTCTGACGCATCCGACAGTACGCGAACAAATTTTTGACTGACAAATATCGTCATCAGTACAACCAATACCGCGATTTGAGACTTTAATGTCTCAGCAATCAAATATTTAAAAATGCGCACGTTGCTCGACTCATAACTTTGGTTTTTACTGGAATAGCTGTGATTTTTAAGTAAACTTGTTATTTTAACAACAAATTTGTTTATTAGGCTAACTATAGCAGTCCTTGCGGCCTACCGAAATAGGAGCACAGTCCATGGAGTTCAGCGTAAAAAGTGGCAACCCAGAAAAACAACGTTCCGCGTGTATCGTTGTGGGTGTCTTCGAACCGCGGAGATTATCCGGTGTCGCAGAACAACTTGATAACGTCAGTGAAGGTTATCTTAGTAACCTTTTACGACGAGGAGACTTAGAAGGCAAGACCGGTCAAGTGCTCTTACTTCATCACGTCCCTAATGTACTCGCAGAACGCGTACTGCTCGTCGGTTGTGGTAAGGAGCGCGAGCTTGATGAACGCCAGTATAAGCAGATTATAGCTAAGACGATTAATACACTAAACGAAACGGGCTCAATGGAAGCGGTTTGTTTCTTAAGTGAGTTACATGTAAAAGGCCGTGATACTTATTGGAAAGTACGTATGGCGGTCGAAGCTGCACACCAAACGATCTATAGCTTTAATCAGCTGAAAACCAAAAAAGAAGAACCGCGTAGGCCATTACGCAAACTCACTTTTAACGTACCGAGTCGCAAAGAATTAACCATTGGTGAGCAAGCGATTAACCACGGTTTAGCCGTTGCCGCAGGTATGGATAAATGTCGTGACGTCGCCAATATGCCGCCTAACATCTGTACACCGCGCTATTTAGCCGATCAAGCCCATGCCCTAGCAGAAAAATATGCTCAACTGGAAGTAACCACGGTTGAGGAGAAGGAAATGGCCGAGCTCGGTATGAACGCTTACCTAGCCGTTGGTCGTGGCTCTGAGCATGAGTCAGTACTTACACTGATGCATTATAAAGGAGCCGCTGACGATCAGGCGCCTATAGTTTTAGTCGGTAAGGGACTGACCTTTGACTCAGGGGGGATTTCAATTAAACCGTCCGCCAATATGGACGAAATGAAATACGATATGGGTGGCGCTGCCGGCGTCTTTGGTGCGATGCAAGCGTTGGCTGAAATGCAGTTACCTATTAACGTGATTGGTGTGATGGCCGGCTGCGAAAATATGCCCGATGGTAAAGCGTATCGACCGGGTGACATTCTCACCACCATGAGCGGCCAAACCGTTGAAGTGCTAAATACCGATGCTGAGGGCCGATTGGTCTTATGCGATACGCTCACATATGTTGAGCGCTTTGAGCCAGAGCTTGTTATCGACTTGGCGACTTTAACCGGCGCTTGCGTAGTGGCGCTGGGTTCACACGCCTCAGCAGTGTTAAGTCAGCACAACCCATTAGCCAGCGAAATTTTAAATGCGGCGTCACAAAGTGGCGATAAAGCATGGCGTTTACCACTGTGGGACGAATACCAATCGCAATTGGATAGCCCCTTCGCTGACATGCAAAACATTGGCGGTAAAGAAGCTGGCACCATTACTGCCGCTTGTTTCTTATCTCGGTTTACGCGTAAATATAACTGGGCGCATATGGATATCGCGGGCACCGCCTGGAGTGGTGGCGCTAATAAAGGTTCCACTGGCCGTCCTGTACCCTTGCTTAGCCAATTTTTGATCAACCGCTGCCAACAAGTGGATGCAAACGACTAGTTATGCCCAGTGCAACGTTTTTTTTAGTACAAACGACCGACGAAGACGAGAAAAATAACCTGATTTGCGATAAAATCGCCGATCTTTTTCGTCAGTATCGCAAATTGCTTGTGGTATGCGAGGATCAGCAGCAGGCCGAACTGTTCGACGAACTGTTATGGCAGCGGCCTGCCGATGGGTTTATCCCCCATGCGTTAGTAGGTGAAGCCTTGCCGAACGGTGCGCCGGTGACGCTCTCGTGGCGTCAGTCAGAGCAACAACCGCGTACAGGCATGGCTCTGTTTAACTTGGCAAGCCAAGTGCCAGAGATTGCACAACGCAGCCAACATATTTTTGACCTTGTGCCGGCGCCCGAAGATGAAAAAGCCGTCGCACGAGAGCGATACAAACATTATCGTGCTCGCGGATGCCAAATGCGCACCGAGCCGTTAACAGCAAAGCACAATTAAGGCCATTATGGACAAGACGTACTCTCCTAAAGACATTGAAGAATCGTTATATCAAACGTGGGAAAGCAAAGGCTATTTTAAGCCTTCTGGCGAAGGTGATGCATACTCAATTATGATCCCACCCCCCAATGTGACAGGTAGCTTGCACATGGGTCACGCGTTCCAACACACCATTATGGATATCCTGACCCGCTATCAGCGGATGGACGGGAAAAACACATTATGGCAGGTCGGCTCCGATCACGCGGGCATTGCAACCCAAATGGTTGTTGAGCGTCAACTTGCAGCAGAAGGCAAAAGCCGCGCCGACTTAGGTCGTGAAGCGTTTATCGACAAAGTCTGGGAGTGGAAGCAAGAGTCTGGCGGCACTATTACCTCACAAATGCGTCGCTTAGGTGATTCTGTCGACTGGGATCGCGAGCGTTTTACGATGGATGAAGGTCTGTCTAAAGCAGTGCTAGAAGTCTTCGTAAAGCTTCACAAAGAAGGTCTTATATACCGTGGCAAGCGCTTGGTTAATTGGGATCCAAAGTTACAAACAGCGATTTCTGACCTTGAAGTTGAAAATAAAGAGCAGCAGGGTCACATCTGGCATCTACGTTATCCGCTAGCGGATGGCGAGAAAACGGAAGACGGTAAAGATTATTTGGTTGTCGCGACGACTCGACCCGAGACGATGCTGGGAGATGTTTGTGTTGCCGTTCATCCAGAAGACGCGCGTTACAAACACTTAGTCGGTAAGCACATTGAGCTACCACTCGTTAATCGCAGAATTCCAATCATTGCCGATGACTATGTTGACCGTGAGTTCGGTACTGGCTGCGTTAAAATCACCCCTGCTCATGACTTTAATGACTATGAAATAGGTAAACGCAACGAACTGGGCATGATTGCGGTACTTGATGATACGGCACATGTTTTAAGTACTGCGGGTTTGTATACGAGCAAAGGAGAAGCGGTTGAGTCGCTTGGTGAGTTTAAGGGCGAACTGCCTCAACAGTTTGCAGGGCTTGAACGCTTTGAAGCACGTAAACAAATCATCGCCGCGTTTGAAGAGCTCGAGCTCCTCGATAAGATTGAGAAGCATACCAACAAGGTGCCTTACGGCGACCGCGGCGGCGTACCAATTGAACCCCATTTGACGGATCAGTGGTATGTGCGTGTTGAATCATTAGCTAAACAGGCGACTGAAGCTGTTGAAGATGGTCGCATCGAGTTCGTACCCAAACAATACGAGAATATGTACTTCAGTTGGATGCGTGACATCCAGGACTGGTGTATTTCACGTCAACTGTGGTGGGGACACCGCATTCCAGCATGGTACGACGAACAAGGTAACGTCTATGTTGGACGCTCTGAGGAAGAGGTGCGCAAAGAAAACGACCTAGGCGACATCAAATTGTCTCAAGATGATGATGTCCTCGATACCTGGTTCTCCTCTGCGCTTTGGACTTTCTCGACGCTAGGTTGGCCAGAGCAAACTGACGATTTAAAAACGTTCCACCCGACTGATGTGCTGGTCACCGGTTTTGATATTATTTTCTTCTGGGTTGCGCGCATGATTATGATGACCATGCACTTCCTGAAAGATGAAAATGGTCAGCCTCAGGTCCCCTTCAAAAAGGTCTATGTCACTGGGCTTATTCGCGATGAAGAAGGCCAGAAGATGTCTAAGTCGAAAGGTAACGTACTGGATCCATTAGACATGATCGACGGCATTAGCGCTGATGCATTAGTCGAAAAGCGTACCGCTAATCTCATGCAACCTAAAATGCGCGAGAAAATTGCTAAAGCAACACGCAAACAGTTCCCTGAAGGCATCGCTGCACATGGTACCGATGCGTTGCGTTTTACTCTGACTGCGCTGGCTTCGACGGGTCGTGATATTAACTGGGATATGAAACGTCTTGAGGGTTATCGCAACTTCTGTAATAAGTTATGGAACGCTAGCCGCTATGTGTTGATGAACACGGAAGAACATGATTGCGGCCAGTCAGGTGAAGACTATCGCTTATCGCTCGCAGATGAGTGGATTATTGCGCGCTTCAACCACACTGTTAAAGAGTTCCGTCATGCACTCGATACCTATCGGTTTGACCAAGCCGCAGCGATTGCTTACGAGTTTACTTGGAACCAGTTCTGTGACTGGTATTTAGAGTTAACCAAGCCCGTACTTAATAATGGTACTGAAGCAGAGCAACGTGGCACGCGCCGTACCTTGGTCACTGTACTCGAGCAACTATTACGACTACTGCATCCTGTGTTGCCTTATATCACCGAGACTATTTGGCATCGTGTCAAACCGTTGGCCGGGGTTGAGGGTGAAACGATTATGTTGCAACCGTTCCCACGAGCAAACGCCGATGTCGATCATCAAGCGATGCAGGATATGGAATGGTTAAAACGGGTGATCTTGGCGATCCGAAATATCCGTGGTGAGATGGATTTATCGCCTAACAAACCATTACCGTTGCTAATATCTCATTATGATGAGATGGCACGGGGCCGTATTGAAGCCAACAGAACATTCTTGCAGAGCCTGGCCAAACTTGAGCAAATCGACTACTTGAATGAAGGCGATGAGCCGCCAGCGAGTATGACAAGCCTTGTGGATAGTATGCAGTTGCACATCCCGATGGCTGGCTTAATTGACAAGGACGCCGAGTTAAAACGTCTCGATAAAGCCCTGCAAAAAGCCGAGCAAGAGCAAAAGCGCCTAAGCGGCAAGCTCAGTAACGAAAACTTCGTGAGTAAGGCACCTGAGGCCGTCATTGCTAAAGAGCGTGAGAAGCTGGCAGAAGCTGAAGAAGCGTTAGCTCAACTCAAGCAGCAGCACGCCAAAATAGCCTCTCTGTAATAGGTTTCGAGCATAAGTGAAGGCGCCTTTATGGCGCCTTTTTTCATCCAATTATCATCTCTCTGCGTAGAACATAAAACGCTTAACTTAAGGAGAGAGCAATGAATATCTTTGACGAACTTAAGACCGATCATGATAAGCAGCGCGCATTGTTGGACAACTTGAGCGACACGCAGGGGGATGAAGCAGAACGTCGCACCCAATTCAACGTTTTGAAAGCGCAACTTCAAGCACATGCTACGGCTGAAGAAAGGTATTTCTACTCACCATTGATTAACAACGATAGTACCGTCGACTTATCACGTCACGGTATTGCTGAACACCACGAGATTGACGAGCTCATTGAGACGATAGAGCAAACCGATATGTCATCGCCAGCTTGGCTTCAGCACTTGAAAAGCCTCAAACATAAAGTGCTTCACCACCTCGAAGACGAAGAACAGGGCTTTTTTCAGCAGGCAGGTAAGGTGCTTAGCACCCAACAAAAATCAGAGTTAGGTAGTGACTATCGCTTAGAAATGGATCAACAAGGTATATAGCAATAAGTTCGAGGACGAATTATTCGTCCTCGAAATCTTCCTCGTCTTCGTCAAGGAAAGTACCCCAACCGTCGTACTCAACTTCACATTCTTCAGCCACGACTAAAATCTCGCGAATTTGACGCGAAAGGACATCTCGGTCAAGCGTACTTTCTGTGGAAGCTGCAAAAGCAAACCACCGCTCGCCTTGCTCGTCCTCAAACTCGTCCGCATCATCAACGTGATAGCCTTCTTTTACCATTTCTACAGCGGCCTTTTCGAGCTTGGTAAAGTCCTGTGACGCCAAATGATGCTCTATTAAATAGTATTCACTTGGATCGACACCATCTTCTAGCATGGCATCAATTGTTTCATTACTCTGCTCGAGCAAGACATCTAGCATTGAACTCATAAATTTCCTTCATCATTTTCACTGACGTGTTTATCTAGTAGAGCAATTTTGTTCTTCATCACCTCGTGAGTCTCACGAGAGAGTTGTCGTAGTGATTCTTTTGAGTAATTGGCTATGTTAATAGGTTCAAGGAACTCTATTTTTAATACACCGTTGCTCCAACGATTCATTTTAATCTTTTCGTGTAAATTTGAAACACATACGGGAACAATATTTACTTGAGCTTTTAGTGCGGTGTGAAACGCGCCATTTTTAAATGGAAGCAGCCCTCTTCCATAACTTCGCGTTCCTTCAGGAAACATCCACACTGAAATATCTCTACGTTTAATCGCATCAGCCGTTTGCGCAATCGTGCCGTGTGCACGCCCTTTATTCTTTCTATCAATTAGAATATTGCCGGCGAGCCAGTATAATTGACCGAAGAATGGGATGTAACGCAGACTTTTTTTGCCGACCGTGACGGTATTTGGCGGTAGCATCGCCGCAATAGTAAAAATTTCCCAGCTATTTTGATGGTTGCAAATATAGACATAAGGTCCGCCCGTCGGTACATCAGGGTGCACCTTGACCTCGAGTTTTACACCCAATATGCGTGTAACCGAGCCGAAGATACGTGCCCATACGTATGTATTATTACGATGAAATGGCCTTAATATACAGAATATACAGCCGATAACTCCGAATAGGACGATAAAGATCCCTAAAAATATCCAGCGTATCGCAGCTAACATCATTACTCCTTGTTGTTTTGCTCGGCTAGTATATCGTGTTTATTCAAAATAAAACTCCGATCAGTCAAATATTAGGTAAGCTATGGCTCTATTTACCCGACCCGATATCTCAACCGATGTTTATATCGAGCTTATGGATGAGATTAAAGAGCTCCATCAACAAGCAGAGAACAGCGTAATTGCTCTAGAGTCTTCGCCAGACTCCGTTTCTCACCAAGCATCACTGTACCGCGCGATCCATACCATCAAAGGCGACTTAGGCATTATCGGGCTTACCCCCTTAATACCGCTCATCGGTGCTGTTGAAAATCTGCTGGACGACGTTCGCAATCAACGATTCTCTTTTAACGCGAGCATGGGTGACATCGTATTTAACTTAATCGATCACGTTTACAACTTTGTTCAATCTTGTAAAGACAGTGTTCGAGTTGAGTATCCAGACCAGCGCTATCAACGGGTAATTGGACTATGCCAAGCACTGGACTACAAACATATTGATACCGCTTTACGAAAAGTTCTAGTAACGCTAGCGCCTGAGCTAGTTATCACCGCCGACCTCAATAATAAGCCAACTTATACCCTCAATGCCCAAGACAATGCAGAAGCGGACTTATCGTTCTTTGAATCACTCATAACTCATGCGGAACAACGTTCAAGTTATTGGCAAGGTAGAGCCCAACGCCAACTAAAACTTGCCCTAATTATTAACAGACATGCAGGCTCACCAGTTGATGATAGACAATTAACAGCCGCATGCTTTGTACACGACTTCGGAATGTCGTTTTTACCTCTGTCCATTCTTCATGCGAAAGATGCGTTATCAGATGCGCAAAGTAACACGTTAAAAACGCATGTTTACCTGTCAGCCAAGTTACTCGAAAATCTACCACAATGGCAAAAAGCAAAACAAATGGTGTTACAACATCATGAGCGAGTCGACGGAGAGGGTTACCCCAATGGACTCAAACAATCCGACATCTGCGATGGCGCTAAAATATTAGCGATTGTTGACACATTTGACGCTATGACCCATGAACGCGCCCATAATCATCATTTAAAGAGACCGTATAGCCGAGCCCACGCTGAAATAAAACGGTTAGCAGGGACACAACTGTGTCCCTATTGGGTGACTGTATTTAATGAAGCGATGACTGAACTCATTAGAGTAAAACGGACGCTCTAGATTTAATCCTCGCTCGCATCGGTTTCCGATGATGAGTCGATCGTGTTACTAACCGCCTCTACTTCGATCCTATCGACACGTTGTAGACCACGCGGTAATTTATTGCCTCGACGACCACGTTCACCATGGTAATGCGCAAGATCAGCAGGCTTCAGTGTCAACTTACGGCGGCCTGCATGCAAAGTTACCGTGCTCTCTGGGCTTGCAACACTCACTGCGACCACATACTCCTCCCGCGACTGAGCTCGCAATGTTGGAATACTGATCATTTTGTTACCTTTACCTTTTGCTAACTGTGGTAGGTCAGCTATCGGAAACACCAGCATGCGTCCCTCATTGGACACAACTATCACCTGTGCTTGTGCGGTATCTTTTACCTCTACAGGCGGCATTACCTTGGCCCCTGTGGGTAGCGTCAGGATCGCCTTACCATTTTTATTGCGTGAAACTAAATCTTTAAACTGACACACAAAACCATAACCAGCGTCAGAACTTAGTAGATAATACTGTTCGTCTCTAGCCATCAGTGCATGCTGAACCATTTCTCCCGCCACCATATTAAAACGGCCTGTTAACGGTTCACCTTGGCTTCGAGCCGAGGGCAATGAATGGGCTTCGCAAGAATAGCTGCGCCCCGATGTATCAAGAAATACGACCGGTAGGTTGCTTTTGCCCTGAGCTGCTGCTTGGAAACTGTCGCCCGACTTGTAGCTCAGTTTCTCGCCATCGACATCATGCCCTTTGGCACAACGCACCCAGCCTTTAGCAGAGAGCACTACGGTCACCGCTTCAGCAGGCGTAAGTTCGGTTTCACTGAGAGCTTTAGCTTCAGCGCGTTCAACTAGAGGCGAACGACGCTCGTCGCCATACTTCTCGGCATCAGCAAGAATTTCTTTTTTGATAAGAGTTTTTAAGCGACGGTCTGAGTTGAGTAGCTGTGAGAGTTTTTCACGCTCTTTTTCAAGCTCCTCTTGCTCGCCCTTTAACTTCATTTCTTCTAAACGCGCTAAATGGCGTAATTTCAACTCCAGAATAGCTTCTGCCTGAGTATCCGTCAGCGCGAAACGCTTGATTAGTTCTTTTTTCGGCTCGTCTTCATAACGAATAATTTCAATGACTTCGTCAATATTCAAAAACGCTATTAATAGACCCTGCAAAATATGCAAACGCGCTTCTACTTTGTCGAGACGGTATTGCAATCGCCGCGTTACCGTTTGCTTACGGAACTCTAGCCACTCACCCAAAATACCGACCAGAGGTTTAACTTGTGGCCGACCATCCAAGCCAAGGATATTAAGGTTTACACGGTACTGCTTCTCGAGATCTGTGGTAGCAAACAAGTGCTTCATCAACTGCTCTGTATCAACACGATTCGAGCGCGGCACCACGACCAAACGAGTAGGGTTTTCGTGGTCTGATTCATCACGTAAGTCAGAAACTAAGGGCAGTTTTTTGGCTTGCATCTGTGCGGCTATCTGTTCCAACACTTTCGCGCCAGAAGCTTGATGAGGTAATGCAGTGAGTACGATCTCGTTTTCTTCAAGATGATACTTAGCACGCATTTTTATCGTCCCACGCCCCGATTCGTAAAGCTTTTTTAGATCCGCTTTCGGCGTGATAATTTCCGCGTCCGTTGGATAGTCAGGTCCTTGTAAGTGCTCCATCACCTCATCTAAATCTGCGCTCGGCCTATCAATTAATAACGCACATGCATTAGCCACTTCACGGGCATTATGCGGCGGAATATCTGTTGCCATACCGACAGCAATACCAGTAACCCCATTAAGCAGAATATGGGGTAAGCGTGCCGGTAACATTTTCGGCTCGCGCATCGTGCCATCAAAGTTGGGAATCCAGTCGACCGTGCCTTGCCCAAGCTCGCTCAACAGTACCTCGCTAAAGTGCGATAACTTAGCTTCGGTGTAACGCATGGCAGCGAACGACTTAGGATCATCCGGCGATCCCCAGTTTCCTTGACCATCAACGAGTGGGTGACGATAGCTAAATGGTTGCGCCATCAGTACCATTGCTTCATAACAGGCGCTATCACCATGCGGATGAAACTTACCAAGTACATCACCCACGGTACGAGCAGACTTTTTATATTTAGCCAGAGCCGAAAGCCCGAGCTCTGACATTGCGTAAATAATTCGACGTTGCACCGGCTTTAGGCCATCGCCAATATGCGGTAGCGCACGGTCCATAATGACGTACATCGAGTAGTTGAGGTACGCATCCTCAGTAAACTTACTCAGCGGTGTGCGTTCGGTTACTTCACTCGACATTGAGCTGTTCTCCATTTAAATTCATTTCGCGCAGTGGTCATTTTTATAATTCTGCCAAATCGGCCATATTGCCTTTGCTCTCTAGCCAAGTACGACGATCGGCTGCACGCTTTTTCGCTAATAACATATCCATCAATTCCTCCATCGCCTCAGCATCGTCAATAGTGAGCTGTACGAGTCGACGGGTATTAGGGTCCATGGTCGTTTCACGGAGTGTCAATGGGTTCATTTCACCTAACCCTTTGAAGCGCTGCACGTTGACTTTTCCTTTGCGCTTCTCCGCTTCGATACGATCAAGAATGCCCTGCTTCTCGCCTTCATCAAGGGCATAGAACACATCTTTGCCAACATCAATGCGATACAGCGGAGGCATTGCCACAAAGATATGCCCATTTTCGACCAAGGGTCGGAAGTGTTTTACGAACAAAGCGCACAATAAGGTGGCGATATGCAGACCATCCGAGTCAGCATCAGCAAGAATACAAATCTTGTTGTATCTCAGCTTGTCCAAATCCACCGAGTTCGGATCAACCCCCACGGCGACGGATATATCGTGTATTTCTTGGGAAGCAAGGATCTGTTCTGGGTCGACCTCCCAGGTATTGAGAATTTTTCCTCGTAACGGCATCACCGCTTGAAACTCACGATCGCGCGCCTGTTTAGCTGAGCCGCCTGCAGAGTCACCCTCGACCAAAAATAGCTCACTACGCTCACTGTCTTGACCCGAGCAGTCTGTCAGCTTGCCGGGAAGTGCAGGGCCAGACGTTACTTTTTTACGAACAACCTTTTTACTGGCTTTCAAGCGACGCTGCGCATTAGAGATACAAAGTTCTGCAAGCGCCTCAGCTTGTTCGGTATGCTCATTGAGCCACAGGCTGAATGAATCTTTTACGACACCTGAAACAAAACTCGCCGACTGGCGAGACGACAAACGTTCTTTAGTCTGCCCGGCAAATTGCGGGTCTTCCATCTTCAGTGAAAGAATATAACTACACCGCTCCCACACATCATCAGGCGTCAATTTAACACCGCGCGGCGTTAAATTACGGAATTCACAGAATTCTCGCATGGCTTCTAACAAACCTTGTCGCAAGCCATTGACGTGCGTGCCGCCTAAAGCAGTGGGAATTAAGTTCACATAACTTTCAGTAACCGCTTCACCACCTTCTGGTAACCAAGTCACTGCCCATTCTGCCGCCTCAGTTTTACTGACAAAGCTCCCGTCAAAGGGCGCCTCCGGCAGTGTGGGGTATTCTTCAACGGCTTCTCGTAAGTAGTCCGTTAAGCCATCCTCGTAAAACCAGCTTGTTTCCTCGCCGTCAACATGATTGATAAAGCGAATGGTCAATCCCGGACAAAGAACCGCTTTTGCACGTAGCAGATGGGTC
The DNA here is from genome assembly GCF_001577655.1 of Idiomarina sp. T82-3. Lineage (NCBI taxonomy): Bacteria > Pseudomonadati > Pseudomonadota > Gammaproteobacteria > Alteromonadales > Idiomarinaceae > Idiomarina > Idiomarina sp. T82-3. Next base: position 29,110 of record NZ_LSBQ01000009.1, read on the forward strand.
AGCTTTAAAACTGAAAATTTACTTGAGTCGAAATACTGTTCATCGGGCCAAAAGTGAACGCGGGTGCCCGTATTACGTTTACCACAGGTACCGGTGACGTCCAGTTCTGAAACTTTGTCACCGTTTTCAAACGCCATTTCGTACACTTGACTGTCACGGCGAATCGTTATTTCGACGCGTTTGGATAACGCGTTAACAACCGAAATACCGACGCCATGAAGACCACCTGAAAATTGATAGTTCTTATTAGAGAATTTCCCACCCGCATGGAGCTTACTCATTATCAGCTCCACGCCGGGGATTTTCTCCTCTGGGTGAATATCAACAGGCATGCCTCGACCATCGTCAGTCACTTCGAGTGACTGATCTTTGTGTAATACCACTGTAATGGTTTTAGCATGCCCTGCGAGCGCTTCGTCGACACTGTTATCGATAACTTCTTGGCCAAGATGGTTAGGGCGCGACGTGTCTGTATACATACCCGGTCGACGTTGGACCGGCTCAAGGCCGTTTAAGACCTCGATCGAATCGGATTTATAATCTGTCATGGTTATGATCTAATTTTTGGACCAGCGCGACACATTGTCGTGTATATGGTTATTATTGTGGATTCAATGTACCGCTATTATCGGTCTATTTGAAGTCGTGTGGTAAAAATTTATCTAAGCGTAGCATCGGCACTTGTCCACGCGTTTTAATGAGCATCAACCAATCTGCTAGGAACTGATTCACTTGATGTTTTTCATCAGGATGTCGCATTTCTGGATTGGGCTGCTGATAGTTTACACGCAGCCGACTCACCCCCTGACTCGAGAGCACCTCTGCCATCCGAACATCATGATATAGACGCACGTCGAGTTGTGTCAGTAAGTAATCAGCTGACCAATGCTCTCGCTTTTGCGCAATGCGGACATCACTGGTGTATTTTGACTCACTCAACTGAGTAATTTCAAACGTTAGGTGCGCGCCAGCACGAATGACATGTGGGTGTTCTGAGTCCGGTACAAGTCGTACCAACCCGGCATAGTTGCGTTCATTAATACGATGTAACTCAGCTACATCAATAACGTACCGCTCATCTCTCATAGTCGACGCTTTACACCTTAATTATTTGGCAAATGGTAGCTTATTAATATGTAATTGAAGCCATTGTAGACCAATCACACTAGCCGCATTATTAATGCGCCCTTGCTCTAACCATTCTATCACGCTTTCGAAGGGTTTGACGTGCACGCGGATATCCTCATGTTCCGACTCGACTCCTGCTAGCTCAGCCGCTTGGCTGGCATCGACTTCAGCAATATAAATAGTTAAGCGCTCGTCAGTCCCCCCGGGGCTTGAATAATAACTCAATGCTTTGACTAACTGCTTAGCGCGCAGCCCCGCCTCTTCAAATAATTCACGATGCGCCACTTGTTCGGGCGTTTCATCGCCATCAAACATGCCAGCAACAAACTCTAACAACCAAGGACCGTATTCGTTTTTCATAGCTCCCATACGAAACTGCTCTAAAACCACGAGTTCCTGAGTGATTGGGTCATAGGGAATCACCACTACGGCATCACCGCGCTCCATCAGTTCGCGCGTAATCGAGGGTCCCCACCCGCCAGCAAACAATTTATGTTTGAGTGTGTACTGGTTTACCGACAAAAATCCCTTATAAAGTGAATCTTTACTTTCAATTTGAACATCATCTTTACTAAACTGTTTCACCATGACTCCTAACTAACGCTAAAAAGAAGCAGCTCATCTATTTGCATACATTCTGTTACACTTAAGCGTGATCTGAAACCTTCTTTCGCTTAAAGTTAAGCCAGATTAAGTTTAAACTGGTAATCATTCAAACGTGTATGTAAACTTATTGAATATTCAAAGCGACTCATACACTGATTACACTGTCGAATACCATCAGCACAGGGCAACGTTAGCAATGAAAAAACATTTAGTGTCCATTACTGTTGGCTTAGCGCTAGCCACAGCGAGTTTTACTACCAGCGCAGAAGATTTACGTGACGTATACCAGTTAGCTGTGAAGAACGATCCAGCTTTACTCCGGGCAGCCGCCGAGCGTGATGCCGCACAAAAGAACGTCGATATCGCTAATTCCGCATTCTGGCCACAGATCGCGGGCGAAGTTGGCATCAGTGATTCTTCATCAGAATCATTCCAGCCAGGCTTAGGCACATACAAGCGCGATTCAAATGGCTGGAGCGCTGGCGTTAGCTTAAATCAAAACATTTTTGACTGGAGCACATGGAAAGAGTCAGATATCGCTAACAAACAAGCCTATCGCGCTGAAGTCGCTTATCAAGCCGCGGAACAATCATTGCGCTTACGCGTCGTAAACGCCTACTTTGGTGCACTGCAAGCAAAAGACGACTTAGCCTTTGCCCAATCTGAAAAACGAGCAATCGAGCGCCAGCTAGAACAGACTAAACAACGGTTTTCAGTCGGTCTGACTGCGATTACTGACGTTCATGAAGCGCAGGCTCAATATGACAGCGCTGTTGCTCGCGAAATTCAAGCGCGTAACGCCGTTGAAATTGCGATGGAAAATATTCGCGAAATCACAGGTCAGTATCCGCAATCCTTAGCCGGTCTCAATACCGATACTTTTTCGCCTTCTGACCCTCAGCCTGCGGAAGTCCTCCGTTGGGTTAAAAAGGCTGAAAATAACAATCTAAATCTCATGCAAAGCATGGTGAATGTTGACATCGCCGAGCAGCAGATCGAAGTTAATCAAGCCGGTCACTACCCGACTGTTGGCTTAACAGCAAGCTACAGTACTCAAGACAGTGAAACCACGATCGACGGTACCACCATAGACTTACCTCGACTTGACACGCGCTCTATTGGTGTAAAAGTTTCTGTACCAATCTTCAGCGGTTTCCGGACCTCATCACAAGTTGCTCAGGCACGCGACAACTATGTTGCTGCAAGCCAATCAATGGTGGAAACTCAGCGCTCGGTTGAGCGTCAAGTTCGCAATGCCTACTACGAGGTCAATGCATCAATTGCGAGTATCCGTGCATTCCAGCAAGCAGTAACCTCAGCCGAGAGTGCACTAAAAGCAACGGAAGCAGGCTTTGAAGTGGGTACTCGGACTATCGTCGATGTACTTAACAGTACCCGTAATTTGTTCGATGCACGCCGTAATCTAGCGCAGGCACGCTACGGCTATATTCGTCAGCGTATCAACCTCGAACAAACGGTTGGGGAATTGCAAGCTGATGATTTGCAAGCCATCAACGAAAGCCTCTCTGAAAATGTTGATAGCACGGCGGCTGAATAAGTCGTTCAATTAAGCTTCAACACTGAACGTGCAGTGAATGGTCGGTTCACTGCACGTTTTTGATTTGTGTTAATCTACGTATTATTCGTTCCAAAATAAGAACTGTGTCCGTGATCGAACAACCCAAGTTTAAACTCTATTTTTTACACCCTAAGTTCTGGCTAACTTGGCTCGGTGTTATTTTCCTTTATTCTGTTTCATGGTTACCGTATCGCCTACAGATCGCCATGGGTAAAGGCTTGGGCCGATTGTTAATGAAGGCGTTACCGCGTCGAGTCGCCATTGCACGCCGTAACTTAGCACTGGCATTTCCCGATAAACCGGCCGATGAGATCGAACGATTAGTTAAGAAAAACTTAGAAAATACGGGAATCGCCTATTTCGAAGTGGGTATCGCGTGGTGGTGGCCGAATTGGCGTATCAAACGCAAGCTGCACGTCCATGGCGAAGAAAACCTAAGAGATGCTCAAGAAGGCGGCAAAGGCGTATTAATGCTCTTGTTCCACTTCTTGAGTTTAGAGGTTCATGCACGTTTACACGGCTTTGTTGAGCCTGCAGTTGGACTCTATCGTCCTCACAACAATGCCGTTATGGAGTACTTACAGACTAAAGGGCGCGCGCGTTCAAACAAGTATATGATCCAACGTCGCGATGTAAAAGGCATGGTCAATGCTATCAAGAACGGTGAAATAGCCGGTTATTTACCGGATCAAGACTATGGCCGTCGCCGCGTCGTATTCGCTCCCTTTTTCGCAGTCCCTGACGCTTCTACAACCACCGGCACCATGCTGTTCGCCAACCACAAAAACTGCAACGTTATTGTCAGTCGTTGCGTTCGACGTGAAGATGGCACGGGCTACGATGTTTACTACGAGCCTAAGTTAGTCAACTTCCCGATAGGCGATGACCTCGCCGACGCAACGCTCATTAACCAACTGGTTGAGCAAGCCGTATTGAAAGCGCCTGAACAGTACCTATGGGTCCATCGACGCTTCAAAACACGACCCCAAGAGGATATGCCGAGCTACTACAGCTAAATGCCGCTCGCATTTTCGCTCAGTAAACGCGACCAAACACGACGAACTGCATCACGCTCTGTGGTTAAGTCGTGTTGGCTTAACGCATCTTCGCCCTGTAATGCCAACGCATGGCTCTCACAGCGAAAAATTTGATACGCGTTGATAAGATCTTGTGCTTCCACAGGATCGATTAAATGACACTGTTCGGCGCAAGTTAGGATACGAATATTGTCCGAATACTCGGTCAATTGTGGATAATCATGCGCATAGTTGAGTACTAGATACTGCGCAATAAACTCGATGTCCGCTATCCCGCCTGGATCTTGCTTGATATCGAAGTGAGTGCCCCCGCTTGAAAGATGTGCCCGCATCTTTTGGCGCATCGCAAGAATATCTTCCCGTAAGCTAGTTGCTTCTCGCGTACGCGACAAAATGGCGCAACGGATATCTTGTAAGTCAGCTTGCACAGCATCGGTCCCGTATATCGGGCGCGCACGCACCAAAGCCTGCAACTCCCAAGTCCATGCATCATCGCGTAAGTAGCGGATAAACGAATCTAACTGCGTTACCAATAAGCCAGCTTGACCAGAGGGTCTTAAGCGTAAATCAACCTCGTATAAAACTCCCGCCACGGTTCGTGTAGTAAATAAGTGCAGAATACGCTGCGCCAATCGCAAGTAAAATTGTTGCACTTCGATAGGTTTGGCACCATCAGTGTAGCCTTCGTACTGCGCGTGAGTCACAAAGACCAAATCAAGATCTGAGCCATATCCGAGCTCCAACCCCCCTAGCTTACCGTATGCCAGTACGCCAAAGCCCGTATCCTGTATCGAACGTCCTGGCGGTGTGCCGTGACGCTGCGCCATTTGTCGCCAAGCCAGATGCACGACTTCTGCGGTCACCGCCTGAGCCAAATAACTCAAGTGGTCACTTACTTTCATAAGCTCTAAGCCACCCGTGATATCCGCAGCCGCAATTTTAAGCTGCAACACCTGTTTCGCTTGCCGTAACGCATCCATTTGTGATTCTAAATCATCTTCGGGCGTGCGTATCAGAAACTCATTGAGTACGCTTGGGTAATCAGTCAAATCAGGTAGTTGGTACAAGTGCTGCGGATCGATCAGCTCGTCGAGTAAAATAGGATGCAGTGCCAATTGCTGCGAAACCCACGGTGAAGCGGCACACAGACGACAAAGTTGAACTCGGGCGCCTGGGTTTTCGGCCAACAACTCAATGTAAGCTGTTCTACTCATAATGGCGCGAATAACAGTAAGCACACGCTCAAGAATCGTCATCGATTGAGGTTGCGCTATCATCTGCCGAAATAACAATGGCATTAAACGCGCTAATGCGGCTCGACCTCGCGGCCCCGAACTTCGCTTACGAGCTTCACTGCGAAAATGCTTGATTAAACGCCAGATACCGTCAACATCTTGCTCACCTTCTGCAGCAATAATTTCCAGTGCCGCGTCGTCTTCGAGCATATCTTGCCATAGTACTTGTAGACTTTGCTCTTCCTCGTCGCACTCAGATCCTTCACCTACCACTTGCTTAAATTCATTGTGAATAAAGTCCATCGCTTGAACAATGCGTTGTTCAAGCTGAGCAAAGTCTTCCTCACCCATGAGATAAGCAAGTTTCTTTTGCGCTGATTCATCGTGAGGTAGCTTTTGCGTTTGCTCATCAGCTAGTTGTTGCAGTCGATGTTCAACTTCACGAAGCAACTCATAGGCTTGCAGTAGACGTTTTGCCACTGACCCTTGGAAGATGTCGAGGTTGACCATTGCCTCGTATGCACGATAGATTGAGCGCGTTTGTAACGACTTCTCGCGTCCACCACGGATCAACTGATGGGCTTGGGCAATGAACTCAACTTCTCGTATCCCACCCGCTGCTAACTTAATATTACCCTGTGCGCCCTGTCGCCTGGTCTCCTGAGTAATCAGAAGCTTCATTTTGCGCAGCGCTTCAATAGCACCGAAATCAATGTAACGTCTGTAGACAAACGGTCGGATGAGTTCTTGAAATGCATTTGTCTGCTTCTTGCCTAAACGATTGAGCAGCCGTGCCTTTACCATCGCATAGCGTTCCCAGTCACGCCCTTGCTCCTGATAGTAATGCTCTAAAGCCGCTAAGCTCGTGACCAGCGGGCCTGACTGTCCAAAAGGCCGAAGCCGCATATCGACACGAAACGCTTGACCATCAAACGTGTTTTCATCCAAAACAGCGATTAACGCCTGAGCTAACCGAGTAAAAAACACGGAGTTTTCTACCGACCGCGAGCCGCCCTGTGTTTCACCCTGCTCTGGATAATAAAAAATAAGATCGATATCAGAGGAAAAGTTAAGCTCGCGACCGCCGAGCTTGCCCATACCGAGCACATAAAGATGCTGCAGTTCGCCATCAATATCGAGCGGACGCCCTAAACGTTGATAAAAGCGCTGTTCAAGCCAGTGTAATGATTCGATAATCAATGTATCGGCGAGTTCCGAATAAAAGGCGAGTGATTCAGCTAAGCTGCGTTGACCTTGCCATTCTAATAGCGCACTCGCTGCCATGTGAGCATGCCTGAATCGCCTCACAGCAGCTTTTAGTTCATTCTCGGACTCAACCGCTGCAATATGAGTTAAAAAAGCCGCTCGAATCTCATTTGCCGAAATCGGTTCAAGCCACGCTGCGGCTAACGCTTCGGGATACCGCTCAGCTACCTCGCCAATAAAAGAGGATACGGCGACACCATGACGTAGTGAATTGAGCATGCCTTGCGGTAAACGGATCTGCTCGTGAATACGCTGCCAAACTGGCTCCGAGGCTTCAATAAAGTGTTTTGCCGGTACTCGGTCTAATCGATTTTGCATGGTCACCCACTTATTGTTGCCAATAAGGTTCACGACGTAATGCCGCCTTGCGTGAGTACTCTAAAGCAGTTAGTAAGGATTCGCGTTGAACTTTTTGCCATTCCAGTAATTTCTCATCGGCAAGATCATCACTGTTTTTTACCATTTCATGTAGAATGTGGAGCGCGTTAATTTCACGAATCCCCCGCGCTAGGTCAAGCCACGGCGAACGGAAGTTATCACGCTGCTGAGCATCGTACAGCTGACCTAAGCAGGTACCTAGCATTAAGCTATGTTGTAAAGCCGGCAACAACTTTAAATAACGCTCTTCTGACATATCCTCAACTTCCTCGAACGCCGCTTGAACGTCTTTCCAGTCGTTGCGTAAAAGTTCTGTACTCCAACTTTGACAAGGCTGCTCAAGCGCCTCGTTAGTCGGCTTTTCCATTAAAAATTGAGACAAATCGAGCAATACACATTGATAACTATCAGAACGCACCACCTTGACCAATTCTGCTAGTTGTATCACTTGCTGTTGAGTATCCTCTACATGCTCGTACAAACTTGATTGCTTTTTTAACGCTCGATGATAAGCGCCATCTTCGGCCGTGAGCTCAGCCAATCCTTCAAAACGCTTTAGCCAGCTTAGCGACTGGTGGATTTCCGCTAATTGTTCAGGCAGATCGCGACAGTCAATGTCGAGACTTCTCAGCTGATCAATGACTGCGCGGCAAAGATAAATTCCGTCGGCCATACCTTGAGCAGCGCGAACGTGGGCGTGATACTCCAGACATGCCTCGTTGTGTTGCCAATGGCGCAAACCGTACTCGAGCGCCTTATAAAGTGCGTCGGCGAGCGAATAATCCGAATTAATATCAACAAAGTGTGTTTGAACAAAGGGTTCCAACGCACTCTTTCCTGCTAATAAGTAACCACGCGCGGCTTTACTGAGAGAACCCATTCGTGCGTTCGCTTTTTTCACGAGACGTTCCGCTAAACGATAGACATCAGCAAGGTCGCCGCCTTGTAGCTCTAGCTCCATCTCAACGATTCGTTCTGTTTTTTCACCCGCGACAATCTCACCCATATCAAGCACAAGTTCAATCTGACCATCCCCGCTTGGAATGTGCCATTTGTGGCGAGTGAAGTCCGTTTTGAAAAGCGCTTGTAGATCGCGCTGGATATCGTATACAGGGAAATCATCCGGCCATATCCCCTCATCAAATAAGGTGATATCCGGCTCCATCGAGTCAACATTAAGGTTATATTCTGGTCGTTCGTGCATGCCACCAAGAACTCGACCTGCCAACTTGATTGTTTGCTCTAATTGATCTCCTGAACGTCTGATACGTAAACCCATATCATACTGTCGTAATCGCAGATCGCTGGTATCAAAATATGCGTTCGCCAATTCGAGCGCCTGATAAGACGATTCTGCTCCGTGCTCTTGAGCCACGGTTCGACATTCATTGAGTGTATTCTCACGCTGTTGTGGCTCAATTAATAGTTTGAGCTCAATTTCTTGTGACATGTTGGGGTACCCAGTGCTGGAAGCTTTGTGCTAAAGGTACTGACTTGTTTCCAAAGGGTCAATAAACATTGTTTTCAAGGCTTTATTGACAGCCATCGAGAAAATATGCAACGTAGCTTTGGAAAGTCTTTACCGGCGCAAAAATAATCGTATACTTGCGCCCGATTCCCATCGTTGGGGAAGCACGCCGAGCTTCGGCCTGGCCAAACAGGAGATGCTATGTTCAAAGCGAGTGAGGTGCTATCCAAAAGCCATCAGGCAGAGGATCTGAAGTCCTTGCAGCAAGCAATAACCGACAATTATATCGTCGATGAAGATGCATATATGCGTGAGTTGTTGCCGCTGGTGCCGTCAGATGATGACGCGGTTAGTACAGTGACGGAGCGCGCCGCCAAGTTAGTCGAGCAAGTGCGAGAGCAAGCCGACAACGGTATGGTCGATTCGTTTTTGCAAGAGTACAGCTTAGACACCAAAGAGGGTATTATCCTCATGTGTCTCGCCGAGGCTCTGTTACGTATTCCCGATGCAGCCACTGCAGACGCCCTGATACAAGACAAATTGTCAGGCGGTGATTGGCAAAAGCATATGGGCCAAAGTGCTTCATGGTTAGTTAATTCCGGTACTTGGGGGTTAGCGCTTACCAACGGCGTTATCAATCCCACCGGAAAAGCGATGGAAACGCCACGAGGCACCTTCCGCCGCATGATCCGCAAGCTAGGTAAACCCGTGGTTCGTAAAGCAACGTATGCCGCGATGCAAATTATGGGTAAACAGTTTGTTTTAGGCCGTACGATTGAGGAAGCCTTAAAAGAAAGTCGTGAAAATCGCGACAAAGGCTATACCCACGCTTACGATATGCTCGGCGAAGCCGCATTAACGATGAGTGATGCAGAGTACTACAAGCAACAGTACGTCAATTCGATTAAAACCATCACCAATGAAAAATTCAATAATCCGGATGCACCGCGCCCCACGATTTCTATCAAACTATCGGCGCTGCACCCGCGTTACGAGGCATCGAACCACGAACGCGTATTAACTGAGTTGGCGACGACGCTCACCGACCTCGTCAAGCTTGCGAAAGAAGCTGATGTTGGCGTGACCATCGATGCTGAGGAGGTGGATCGCCACGAATTATCACTCGAGTTATTCGAAAAAGTGTATCGGAGTGGTGTGTGTAAAGGCTGGCCGCGCTTTGGTTTGGTGGTTCAAGCCTACTCTAAGCGCGCATTGCCCACCTTATGCTGGATTACTGCGCTTGCCCGCGAGTGCGGCGATGAAATTCCTGTACGTTTAGTAAAAGGTGCGTACTGGGATAATGAGATTAAATGGAGTCAAGAGAATGGTGTCACAGGATATCCTGTGTTTACCCGCAAGGCTCACAGTGATCTTTCTTATATTGCCTGCGCACGTTACTTACTAAGCGATGATACGGATGGTGCCATCTATCCACAGTTTGCAACTCATAATGCGCAGACCATTATGTCTATTGAGCACATGAACGAGACGCATAAGCGCCGCATTGAGTATCAACGCCTACATGGTATGGGTGATAATCTTTACGACACGCTGATGAAGCAGAAGCCAGGTATGGTTGTGCGCATATATGCGCCCGTGGGTCCTCATCGCGATCTATTACCTTACTTAGTGCGCCGCTTACTCGAGAACGGTGCTAACTCGTCATTCGTTCATAAGCTACTTGATGCTGATACCCCCGTCGACGAATTGGTTGTACATCCGCTGAAGACAGCAATGCGTCACGAAGTTTATGCTAACGACAAGATTCCACTTCCTCCTGCAATGTATGAGGAACGCAAAAATTCATTAGGATTGAATATGAATATTCACTCACAAGCAGATGATTTCATTGCCGCGGTACAACAGTATCGCGACAAACAATGGCAAGGTGGCCCAATTGTTGACGGTAAGACCGTAGAGACCGACCACCAAGTAAGCATCACTAGCCCGCAAGAGACTACAAAACAAGTGGGTAGTATTTATTGGGGCGATAAAAAGCTTGCTGAACAAGCATTGCAAAGCGCTAATAAAGCCTATCGTGCATGGCGTGAGGTGCCGGTTGACGAACGTGCGACCTGCCTCGAAAAATTTGCCGACTTAATGGAAGCTAACCGTAATGAATTAATTGCGCTGTGTTCCGTTGAGGCGGGCAAAGGCTTGCAAGACGGTATTGATGAAGTCCGTGAAGCCGTTGATTTCTGCCGCTACTATGCGAAAGAAGCGCGTAAATTAATGGACGGCGAGATTCAGTTGCCAGGCCCCACAGGCGAAGACAACAAACTGAAACTCGAAGGTCGCGGTACCTTTATTTGCATCAGCCCGTGGAACTTCCCTCTTGCTATTTTCGTTGGCCAAGTCGTCGCTGCACTGGTAACCGGTAACTCTGTTATCGCTAAACCAGCTGAGCAAACTGGGCTTATAGCATATCGTGCAGTACAACTTGCTCTGGAAGCCGGTGTGCCAGGCAATGTCTTGCACTTTATGCCAGGTAGTGGTGCCGAAGTCGGTAGTTTCCTGACTTCTCAGGAAGACATCGGCGGTGTCTGCTTTACCGGTTCAACTTATACCGCTCAAGCGATTAACCGCGCTTTAGCAGCGCGCACTGGTCCTATCGTGCCGCTGATTGCCGAAACAGGCGGTCAGAATGCCATGTTAATCGATTCAACGTCGCTACCTGAGCAAGTGGTCACTGATGTTGTCGCAAGTGCATTCCAAAGTGCCGGACAGCGCTGCTCAGCACTGCGTGTTTTGTTTGTCCAAGATGATATTGCGGATCGTATTTTCGACTTACTGCGCGGTGCGATGGAAGAACTTGAAGTCGGCGATCCGTTGTTGCACGAAACCGATGTCGGTCCAGTCATTGACGGTATTGCTAAAACTAATTTGGAACAGCATATCTCAGATATTCAACAAGCGGGTCGTCTGATCGCTCGAGCGCCGATGCCTGATTATACTCAAGGCGGCACTTTTGTTGCGCCAACGGCTATTGAAATCGACAGCATCAGCCAGTTAGTCAAGGAAAACTTTGGTCCAATTCTTCATGTCATCCGCTACAAAACTGAAGAGTTGGATGATGTAATCGACAGTATCAACGGCACAGGTTACGGCCTTACATTTGGCATCCATAGCCGTAACGAAACGTTCGCGTATGACATCGCAAGCCGCGTTGATGTCGGTAACGTTTACATCAACCGTAACCAAATCGGTGCGATTGTCGGCGTTCAACCATTCGGTGGACGTGGTATGTCAGGTACTGGGCCGAAAGCAGGTGGACCGCACTACCTCACGCGTTTCATTACTGAAAAAACGCGTTCCGACAACATCACTGCTGTCGGTGGTAATGCGACACTACTCTCGCTGGACGACTAATCGATCGAGTTGTCTATCGATGCAAACAAAAGCGGCGGCGCCTCAGGCGCCGCTTTTTTGTAGGCTATCGGTTATCCTTAATAACAATGTCGGTTCCCTCAAGCTGCTGCTCAAGAGCTTCATCGTAAATAATATAAACTTCATGTTTACCACCTCCGTCACTAAATTCGACGGCGGCTATATCCGCCTCATGACGGACAACCCGCGGTGGTTCATTTAGCAGATAGTGTTTGGGTGGCAAGATAAAACGCCTTTCAACGAGTTCTCGCCCGTCCCAATACGCAGCTTCCTGTTTTGGTCGGAACTTAATTACGATAATAATAAATATCGTCATCGTTAACAGTACGCCAATAGCTATCAGCCACAACGGAACCTTTCCACCAATATAAATCGCCATCCATAGGGCTAAAAAAAAGCCGCCCCAACCTTGGGGGCGGCGACTATCGCGGTAAAAGCTAATTGTTTGTTTAGAAGTCTTCGTCGTCATGTAAATATAAACTCTCACTACCGTCTTCGATGGCACTGAGCAATGACGAAATACGTGGCAATATCCGCGCAAAATAAAACCGTGCTGTCTTAATTTTGCTCGCCAAGTAAGGCCGTTCGCCTTGTTTTGTCTCTGCAACCAATGCCATACGTAACCATAAGTATGCATACGCAATATAACCGACCAAATGCAAATACTCCACCGCAACGGAGTTGACTTGATTCTCATCATTTTGCGTGCGCTCAATGATTTGTCCGGTCACGCGTTCTAGTTCATCAACGGCCTGCTTGAGTTGATTAAATTGAGCATTCCAGTTGTCGGTGGCAGCTTCATTAACAAATGCTTTAATCTCGGCAACAAATGGATGTAGCAGCTGACCTTTAGAACCAACCACTTTGCGCCCGAGTAAGTCGAGTGCTTGAATACCATTGGTGCCTTCATAAATTTGTGCAATGCGGGTGTCACGAATGAGTTGCTCTTGTCCCCACTCCCGAACATAGCCGTGACCGCCGAAAATCTGTTGTCCATGAATTGTTGACTCAAGACCCGTGTCCGTCAAAAAGGCTTTTGCAACAGGGGTTAGCAGTGCCACCATTGCGTCCGCCTGTTGCTTCACTTCATCTGACTCACCGTATTTTGCTCGGTCCAATTGTTGCCCAACCCAGGTTGAAAACGCACGTCCACCTTCGGTAAGTGACTTCATGGTTAACAACATCCGACGGATGTCGCCATGCACCAATAAAGGATCAGCAGCTGCACTCATATCACGCGTCGCTTTTGCACCGCGTCCCTGAATACGTTCTCTCGCATACTCCAACGCATTTTGATAAGAGCGTTCTGCGGTACCAAGACCCTGAATCCCTACTCCCAGACGTTCATAGTTCATCATGGTAAACATCGCAGCCAAACCACGGTTAGGCTCACCGACCATCCAGCCGCGTGCGCCGTCAAAGTTCATCACGCAAGTAGCTGAACCATGGATTCCCATTTTATGTTCAATGGAGCCACAACTGACCGCATTACGCTCACCGACTGAGCCATCGTCGTTGACTAAAAATTTCGGTACTACAAAAAGCGATATACCTTTCGTGCCAGCGGGTGCGTCAGGCAGTTTTGCCAGCACTAGGTGTACGATATTATCGACCAAATCATGTTCACCACCGGTGATGAAAATCTTGGTTCCTGAAATGAGATAGCTATCGTCACCTTGTGGTTCGGCTTTAGTTTTTATAATCCCTAAGTCAGTACCCGCATGAGGTTCAGTTAAGCACATGGTGCCGGTCCACTCGCCTTGCACCATTTTCTCTAGATAGGTTTGTTTGATGTCGTCGCTACCATGCAAATCAAGCGTCATGATGGCGCCAGAGGTTAGCCCAGGGTAAAGGGAAAAAGCGACATCGGCCGAACACAGCATTTCTTCATACTGAGCTGAGAGTGATTTCGGTAGCCCCATACCACCAAAATCTGGGTTTGCGGTAACCCCGACCCAGCCACCTTCAGCTAATTGGCGGAAGTTTTCCTTATACGCTGCGGGCGTCGTGACTTCACCGCCATTAAAACTCACGCCTTCCTCATCAGCTTGACGAGATACCGGCGCGATGAGCTGCTCAGCGACCTTTGCGGCTTCATCAAGAATCGCTGACGCTGTGTCTTGATCCATCATCTCCGCAAGCATGTCGCTTTTTTGCCAATCGGCGGTGACATTAAATACATCATGAAGGACAAAATCCATGTCATCTCTTGGCGCACGATAATCGGCCATGACCTACCTCTCTTTATACAAAGTTGAACCCGTTCGACGTTTTTCAAACAGGCGTTTAATTCAGTTGTTTAAAGAGTAAAAAGGTCACGCTCAATTGTCAATCATTGGGCGCCTTTCCAATCAACCAGCGCTTCGACCGCGAAAAGCTTACCCTGTCTGCGTAAAACCACTCGTTGTGGCTCGATCTTTACAACTTGCATGTCGCGAAATTGATCGCCAACCATTAGTTTTTGTTGATCAAGCTCTATCCACCGACGACTCTCATCAGAAACGTACATATGTGCATCGTACGTGAACGCACGAATCTGTCGCTGTAACGACGGATTGAGTTTCGATAAAGTAGGAATCACGCTATCGACGTCATTTTGCTTAGCATCGGCCGTTGCTTTAACAGCTTGTTCAAAGCGACTCAGCAAATCCTCAGAAATGCCCTCAGTAGCCAACGCATCTTGCTGACTTGCTGGCTGCTGAGCTGCTTGTCCTCTTGGATTAACAATTATCGGCTCGGGTTCAGCCGGCTTAGGCTCAGGTGCTGCCGCCCAATCGATGGTAGGTACTGTAGCCGCATCTCCCCAACGATAGACCTCTGGTTGCTGGGCCTGTTGCGCTACCGCGTTGTCTTGTTCACCCAAAGGGAGATACAAAACCACTAAACTGCAGGCTATGGCAGCTACACAAGCACCGATAGCCCACTTGGCAGCCCCTGAAGCCGAGTTTTTTTGCGCTGCGAATAGCTCGTTATTAAGTTGGCTTTGTGTGCGCACGATGGGGGACTGCTGTTGCTTTAGCGCTTTTAAGATAGAAGACATCAGTTAACCTCCTGTAAGCGCGGACCGGATTCAAAGTAGCGTGCACTTAACCACGCCAATGTAACTTGATTTAACTCGCCAGTGATCGGTAGTCCAGCTTGTCTTTGAATCGCTTGTAATTGTGCTTGCGCATTCAAACGCTGCTGGGTATCGCTTAAATAACGCGCCAGTTGCTCCTTAACCCATTGTGTCAAAGCTTCAGATTCCGTAGCCCCATCTTGGTATCGAATATCGGGTCGCTGATATAAGCCGATGACTTCTCCTGTCCACCCCTGGGTATCAACCGGTTCCATCGACTTCAATACGATGCCTGTTTGAGTATCTCGCAACAATAGCGCCGGGTAGTTTATTTGCTGTAATTGCGACACGCTGACCGCATTGGTTTTTAAGCAAGCGAGCTGATAATTCTTTACCCAATCACAAAAGGCTTGTTGCCGAGGCGGTTGAGGCAATTGCCACGCAGTCGCCAGTAATTGCGCATTTTGATAGTCATAGTTGCTAATCGGTTCTTCCACCTGAATCTCGGGAACCGACCACCAGCGCATCAGAGCGGCTATTATTACTGCCGCGATTGGCAGTAGAAGCCACGGCCAACGTGACGCCGTCTGAGCGCGTTGTTGAGGCTCGTCAAATTGGCCCAGCTCTTGTGAGGCGCGTTTAACATGCGCTTTGTCGACTTGCATTTGACCATCTGCGTAAGCAACTAAGAGCGCGCGATCGCAGAGTAAATTTAATAGCCTGGGTACTCCGCCCGTCAGTTTGTGGGCCGTCATCGCCGCAGGCTGAGTAAACAGTGCTCGGTTGGCGCCCGCCATCTGACAGCGATAAGCGATATATCGTTCGGTATCGTAGTTGGTCAATGGTAACAAGTGATAACGGGCTGTAATGCGCTGCGCCAGCTGTCGAAGCTCTTGCCGTTTTAATAAGGTTTGTAGCTCAGGCTGTCCGATTAAAATGACCCGTAGTAACTTATTTTTTGTCGTTTCTAAATTGGTGAGTAACCGCAGCTGCTCGAGTACTTGGGGCTTTAAGTGTTGCGCTTCATCAATCAGCACGACACACTGACGATCCTGTTGATGAGCGTCGAGTAGAAACTGACTGATTTTATCGGTCAGTACTTTACGTGTTGCACGTCCTTTTTGATAGCGGATCCCCCACTCATCACATAACGTCGCCAACAACTCATCCTCGTTAAGCATCGGGTTTAGGATAAAGGCAATTTCTGTCGACTCGGGCAGTTGCTCAAGTAACGCACGCGATACCGTGGTTTTTCCCGTACCGACTTCTCCGGTCAGTAGAATAAAACCACCACTGCCTTGCAACCCCTGCACTAAATGCGCGAGCGCTTCTTGGTGACGCTCACTATGATAGAGAAAGTGCGGATCGGGCGCGATCGAAAATGGTTCTGCGGTTAATCCAAAATGCTGTTGATACATAGTCATGCCAAACTTTTTTAGCCTCAGTGTAACGAGTTACTTGCGCTTAAACTAGTGATTCGCGATCATCACCTTAAAGCATGGAGGTGCACTTGGATATATATTTAGTCGGTGGAGCCGTTCGAGACCAGTTATTGGGCTGTCCTGTCGGTGATAAAGATTATGTTGTGGTGGGCGCAACCCCTGACCAAATGCTCGCTTTAGGTTATCAACAAGTGGGTAAGGACTTTCCTGTGTTCTTACACCCACAGACACGGGAAGAGTATGCACTGGCGCGTACTGAGCGTAAGCAAGGACAAGGATACACGGGGTTTCAAGTTAATACAGAGGCCACGATAACGCTCACCCAAGACTTAGAGCGTCGAGATTTAACCATTAATGCCATCGCTGAAGACGAGCACGGACACCTGATCGATCCCTATGGCGGACAGCAAGATATTGAACGCAAGCTATTGCGTCACGTTTCGCCTGCGTTTGTTGAAGATCCCTTGCGAGTGCTTCGCGTGGCACGGTTCTATGCACGATTTAAACCCTTGGGCTTTACGGTCGCACAGGAAACCAAAAACCTGATGAAAGCCATGGCTCGTTCGGGCGAGTTAAAGACACTCGTTGCAGAACGAGTATGGCGAGAATGGGAAAAGGCGCTCGCCACCGATGCGCCAGCAGCGTTTATTGAGCTATTAGTCGAAATTGATGCATGGTCGCAGGTGATGCCTGAATTGACGATATCGCCCTCATCAGTGAGCGACCTACAACAAATTAGCCAAGTCACACAGTGCACTCACACACGATTTGCAACGCTCATGTTACGTCAAGGCGATACTTTTGAAATTAATTTGTTGAGTCAAAAGCTACGTCTGCCCAATCAGTATAAACGGTTAGCACAAGCAGTGTTTGGTAGCCGCAAGTGGTTATTGCAACCCTCACCACTCAGTCCCGCACAACTATTAGAGCTTGCTAATGGCGCTGATATGTGGCGCCAACCAGAGCGTATCGAGCAATTGGCACACATCCGCCATATCGCACGACCTAATATCAGTGATGGCTGTATTGTAAGTGCCTTGACTCAGGCAAGATCGATTGATGCCTCATCTATCGTTGCACGAGGCCTTAAAGGGCCTGAGGTAGGCCAAGTACTGAATGAGGAGCGCTTGTTAGCGATAAAACGTGGCTTAATTTAAAACGGCAGCCAACGCTCATCTTTGAGCGGAGCTAGCTGTTGTGTTCGGTTATAAGTTTGCCACAAAGCACGATAGGTTTTGCCGTTAACCGGATGTCTGCGCATCGGTGCGATATCCGCTAGGGGCAATAAAACGAAGGCATTCTCTAAAATTTCAGCACGCGGTAATTGAGGCTCTGATTCGCGAACCAAGTCATCGTATAGCAGTACGTCGATATCCAACGTACGGGGACTAAATTTAGGCCCCCCGTGAGTACGTCCATGTGCTTTTTCAATCGCCTTACACTGCTGAAGGACCGATTCGACATCGAGCGTTGTGGTTACTTCAACTACGAGGTTATAAAACGCATGTCCTGCAAAGCCAACCGCTTCACTTTCATAGACCTGGGAACGCTGCACCCAGTTAAAGTGCTCGTTGATATCAATCAGCCCATTAAGAATGTGGCGCTCTCGGTCGGAGTTCGAACCCACACCTAAAAATACACGTGCCATCGCAATTATCCGAACGGTCCGTCTACACGGGTCCGCTGTATTTTTACAGCTACATTGTTTGCCGTTGGCACAGCGCCAGGCTTACTGACCTTTACCTGGACTTCATTAACACCAAAATCTTTAAATAATAACTCGGCAATACCTTCTGCAACGGTCTCAATTAATGCTCTCGGCTTCGCTTGAATCCAACGTTCAACGGCTTGGCTGACTGCGGCATAATCGAGCGCATCATCGATACTGTCCGACTGACCTGCGCGCTGGCAATCCCATGCCAGTGTGAGATCAATGATCAGCTTTTGTTGAATATCTTGTTCCCAGTCGTAAACGCCGATAGTTGCGTCAACTTCTAGCCCCTCAATCAGTACTTCATCTAATCCTTGTTGGGACATAAATTTCCTCATTGGTAATTCGACTAAAAACCGCTTATTCTAGGTCTATAAAGCTTAACCTAATCTTAGGAAGAATCGAACCCTATGAGCGCACTGACTTTACTGATGATACTCGCTGCCTATCTACTGGGCTCGATCAGTAGTGCCGTGCTCATTTGTAAGCTTTGGCGACTGCCCGACCCCAGATTATCGGGTTCCGGTAATCCCGGAGCGACCAATGTATATCGAGTTGGGGGTAAACTGCCCGCAATATTGACGCTTCTGTTCGACGTGCTCAAGGGGATGATCCCTGTCTGGAGCTCCTATTTTTTAGGGATCGAACCGTTTTTTCTTGGCTTAATAGCTGTCGCCGCTTGCCTGGGCCATATCTTCCCCTTGTACTTTAATTTTCGTGGCGGCAAAGCCGTCGCAACCGCCCTAGGCTCAATGTTTCCTGTGGCTTGGGCGATGGCGCTGTTGCTGATCGCGACCTGGCTTCTGGTCTTCAAGCTGAGTCGCATTTCTTCTCTTGCTGCGCTCGTTACCGTGTGTCTTGCGCCGTTTTATGCATATTGGATAAAACCTCAATACACCGTGCCTGTAATTATGATTTCAGCGCTCATTCTGTGGCGCCATCAAGCGAATATTATACGACTCACATCAGGTAAAGAAACTTCATTTCGTAGAGATCAATAACTTTAACAACCGTGCGCAGCAAGATCAGTTAATGGCCAACGCGGGAAAGTTTTGATCGCCAACCCTGTTTTTTCGCCCGCCTCCAAACGAAGGGCGCCTGCTAACGCAATCATGGCACCATTGTCAGTGCAAAACTCTGTTCTTGGATAGAACACCTGCCCTTTCAATTTCTTCATTAAATGTTCAAGTTGTTGACGCAAGTGTTTATTAGCGCTCACCCCGCCCGCAACAACTAGTCGCTGGCGTCCAGTTTGTTTGAGCGCACGCTTACATTTAATAGCCAGAGTATCAACGACAGCATCCTCGAATGCGCGGGCAATATCAGCTCGCGTTTGATCATCATTAGGACTGCTCGCCAACGTATTGGCGGTAAACGTTTTTAAGCCACTAAACGAAAAATCGAGACCTGGACGATCGGTCATTGGACGCGGAAACTTAAAACGTTCAGAACGCCCACTTTCAGCAAGTCGAGCCAGTCGAGGTCCTCCCGGATAATCCAGCCCCATCAATTTGGCTGTTTTATCAAACGCTTCACCAGCCGCATCGTCGACCGACTCTCCAAGCAACTCGTATTGTCCAATTCCTTTCACATCAACTAGTTGCGTGTGTCCCCCAGAAACGAGTAGCGCGACAAAGGGAAACTCGGGACGTGCATCTTCTAACATCGGAGCCAGCAGGTGCCCTTCCATGTGGTGAACGCCCACCGCTGGAACATCCCAAGCGAAAGCGAGGCTTCGACCTATACAACTACCGACAAGCAAAGCTCCGACTAGACCCGGGCCACAGGTGTAAGCTATCGCATCAATATCTTCCCGCGATAGCTCGGCTTCGGCAAACGCTTCCTGTATAAGCGGCAACACTTTACGAACGTGGTCCCGGGAAGCCAACTCCGGAACTACACCACCATAATCTGCGTGCAGTTTTACTTGTGAGTATAATTTATGCGCCAGTAGCCCGTTCTCAGTGTCATAAATAGCGATCCCCGTCTCGTCACACGACGTTTCGATACCCAGAACTTTCATACCTATACAACCTGCTATAAATCTCAATATTCCGCTATTCTACCTTATTTTTTCTCGCCTTACCTAAGAAGGTGTGCGATTTTAGTGCAACATAAAAATAACAGGGATGAACTCGATTATGGCTCTATCCAAACTTAGCAAAACAACCTTATCACTCAGCTTGGCTTTAGCGTTAACCGCATGTCAAACGTTGCCGACAGAAACGAATCCCGCCACGGTCAGCAGCCAACAAAGTGAAGCCACGTTTCAATTCGCACATGCCGATTATCTAACGATTCAAGACGCACTAGCACAAGGCGAGCTCTCTTCAGCGGAACTGATAACGCATTATTTACGTCAGATAGAAGCAAACAACCAACAGGGCGCTCAATTGCGTGCGGTTATCAGCCTTAACCCTGATGCGTTAAATCAAGCTAAAATGTTAGATAACGAACGTGAACAAGGCAATGTCCGCGGTCCTCTTCACGGAATTCCTGTGTTACTGAAAGATAATATCGATACAGCGGATGGACTCGCCAATACCGCGGGATCCGTTTTATTTGCCGAGAACTATCCCGAGGATGACGCCACTTTAGTGACAAACCTTCGTAAGCAAGGTGCAATTATCTTAGGCAAGGCCAATTTGAGTGAGTGGGCTAACTTTCGTTCAACACGTTCAAGCTCGGGATGGAGTGGTGTTGGCGGCTTAGCGCGTAATCCATACGATCCTACCCGCTCCACGTGTGGCTCAAGCGCAGGCTCAGGAGCGGCCGTCGCTGCCGACTTCACCACCTTCGCAGTCGGTACTGAAACCGATGGTTCACTCGTCTGCCCCGGAGCGGTAAACGGTATTGTCAGCATCAAACCAACGTTAGGTTTAATTAGTCGTGACGGCATCATCCCTATCTCGCACAGTCAAGATACCGCAGGTCCAATGGCACGAACCGTGGCGGGCGCAGTTACACTAATGCAGGCAATGGCATCCTACGATGGGAGCGATTCCGCTAGCTTCCGCTCCGACACCGTGTTGACCGACTATTTGAACGAAGATGGGCTCAAAGGTAAGCGTATTGGAGTCGTTCGTAATTTAATGGGGTATAACGAATTACTTGATCAGCAGTTCGAGCAACAATTGGACGTGCTAAAAGCGCAAGGCGCTACGCTAGTTGATGTGGAAATGCCAACTTATGGTGAGTACGGCGATGCCGAATTCACCGTTTTGTTATATGAATTCAAGCACGATATGGCGGCGTACCTTGCGACCACTAATCTGCCGTACCGCAGCATGTCGGACTTAATTGAGGCTAACAATCGGATGGCAGATAAAGAACTCCCGTATTTTGGTCAAGAGCTCTTTATCATGGCAAACAATATGACCGCTGCTGATGAATCTCGCTAT
Source organism: Idiomarina sp. T82-3 (assembly GCF_001577655.1). Classification (NCBI taxonomy): domain Bacteria; kingdom Pseudomonadati; phylum Pseudomonadota; class Gammaproteobacteria; order Alteromonadales; family Idiomarinaceae; genus Idiomarina; species Idiomarina sp. T82-3. The sequence continues at coordinate 50,806 of NZ_LSBQ01000009.1, forward strand.
TTAGATGCGCTGGAGAAAAGTAAGCGTCTAGCTGGACCCGAAGGTATCGATAAGATGCTTACTGAGCATGATCTGGATTTGTTAGTTGCGCCCACGACCGGTCCTAGTTGGAAAATCGACTTGGTGAATGGTGACCATTACGCTGGTTCCGCAAGCTCACCGGCAGCTGTTGCGGGGTATCCGCACATTACCGTACCGATGGGCTATATTGAACTTCCCAAGCAGCCAAAACTACCCGTTGGCATTAGCTTCTTTTCCACGGCGAATGCAGAGCCTGTATTGATCGAGGCCGCCTACAGCTACGAGCAAGCGACCCAGCATCGTCAACCGCCACAATTAAACATTACTGCAAGTCACGCAAATTAATTGTCGTTTGAGTCAATGGCCGCCCGTTGACGTCTCTCAATGAGAGCGTCACGGTCGGTTGTTCTGACCATGTAATCTCGATCATACCAAACCGCGTACTTGGCTCGCCCAAACCTTGTCGCTGACTAAACTGATACGGCGTCCCATTGTCTCTATTAATGGTGCCCGAACTGACTTGCCAAACAGGATAGTCTAGTAACTGAGGCGCTTTGACAATTTGACCAAAATGAATACCACCATGCCCCAGCACAACATGTTTTACATTTAGGTTTTTTAACAGCGCAAACAGTCGCTTCTGCTCCTGCGTAAACAGAGCCCAGCTCGGGTATCCGTTCTGTGGTGCTAAAAATGGCATTTCAGAAAGCAAAATACGTATTTCTGCTTCTTTCGACAGTTGCTGTTCTAACCACTGCCATTGGCCTTCACCCAGCAGTCTATTGGCGTCACCCACTTGTAGGGGACCATTATTGTCATCGAAGTAAAGGCTGACTCGCTCAAGCAAACCTCTTTTCTTTAACGGCTCGCGCGCCCAGCGCGTGTCCAATAAAATCACCTGAACCCGCTGCGGCGCTTCCCCGATGATAAAGCTTTTAGCAATACCATGCTCTTGGAACATACGTTCAGACGTCAGCGGCTCACGCCAAAAGGTCAAAAAGTGATTGCGTACCGCATAACGTTGCGGGTTGTCAGCACCGACGTGTCCATCAATACTGTAATCATCCTCTCCCCACGTCGAGACAAAAGCGCTGTTTCTGCGTAGCATCCGCGGACCTCGGTAACGATTAAACACCTCGTACGCCGCAAGTAAGTCATCCATATCATCAGCGTTTGCAGCAACCCCATTACCGAGTAAAGCAAACACCTCGGGTTCAGCCAGGTTCAACGCATCCCATACCGCCTGTCGCTCACTCTGGTCGACACAACAACCTAGCGCAATACGTGTAGATTGCTGCGCCTGAACAGCCAGCGAAAGGGTCAAAATGACAACCGCGCACCCGAGTCGTATCACTAGAAATCCTCTTTATTCGCAGCGCAACGACGCGCCTCTTCACTATCTATATCGCCTCGCGAGAGTAATTTCTTTAACGACTGATCGAGTGTTTGCATTCCTTTCTCCTGTCCCGTCTGGATAACAGAGTACATTTGTGCGACTTTATCCTCCCGAATCAAGTTCTTAATCGCCGGGGTTGTCAGCATGATCTCATGTGCCGCCACACGACCTCCGCCCACGCGTTTTAATAAGCTTTGCGAAATGACTGCCCGTAATGATTCTGAGAGCATCGAGCGCACCATGGGTTTATCGTCTCCAGGGAACACATCAATAATACGATCAACGGTTTTAGGCGCTGAAGTGGTATGCAACGTACCCAACACCAAATGCCCGGTTTCTGCCGCAGTCATGGCTAAGCGAATGGTTTGCAAGTCGCGCATCTCACCGACCAAAATGACATCCGGGTCTTCCCGCAACGCCGAGCGTAAAGCGGCTTCAAAGCTGCGTGTATCACGATGCACTTCGCGTTGACTGATTAAGCTTTGTTTATTCTCATGCACAAACTCAATCGGATCTTCAATTGTTAAAATATGTTGTGAACGTGAACGGTTAATGTAATCAACCATCGCCGCCAACGTTGTTGACTTACCCGATCCCGTGGGTCCTGTAACCAACACCAAACCGCGAGGCGCATCGACAATGTCTTTAAATATCTCTGGCGCATTGAGCTCTTCTAAGGTCGTAACTTCGCTTGGGATGACCCGGAAGGCAGCCGCGATACCGTGCCGTTGAGTGAAAACGTTGACACGGAAGCGCGCAACAGACTCAATGGAAAACGAGAAGTCACATTCGAAACGCTCGTTAAACTCTTCCTGCTGACCTTCTGACATAATATCGAACAACATGGTACGAAGTTCTTGATGTGAATGAGGGTCCATTTTAAGTGGTCGAATATCACCATCCACTCGTATCATAGGCACACTGCCTGCAGAAAGATGCAAATCTGAAGCCGATTGCTTCATACTAAAGGAAAGCAGTTCGCTTACATTCATCGTTGAATTCTCTATCTGATAAACAAGGAATAATGGTGACCAAGGTAGCAGAAAATATTGTCAAAAGTCTTGGACAAATTCGTCAAAACATTAACGCTATGGCCGAACAGACTACCTATAGGGAGTCCGTGCGGCTGCTCGCTGTGAGTAAAAAGCATTCAGCCGAAGCTATTCGGGTTGCGTACGAAGCCGGCCAACGCGAATTTGCTGAGAATTATGTTCAAGAAGGGGTTGCCAAGGTGCAACAGCTGCAAGCGCTGGATATAACCTGGCACTTTATTGGTCCGCTACAGTCCAATAAAACTAAACTTGTCGCTGAACACTTTGACTGGGTTCAAAGTATCGATCGAGAGAAAATTGCTCGTCGTTTAAATGACCAGCGTTCAGGTGCTTTGCCCCCGCTCAATGTACTCTTACAGGTAAATATCGATAACGACCCGAATAAATCCGGTGTAAAAAAAAGTGATATTAATGCACTCGCAAAGTTTGTCAGCAAGTGCCCGCACTTGAAACTACGCGGCATCATGACCATCTTAGAAGCAGATACCGATGAAAAGCAGCAACTTGATAGCTTCACGAGCATGCGTGAACTTTACCAACAGCTGCAACAACTGCACCCATCTGTTGACACCCTTTCTATGGGAATGAGCGGTGATATGCGACAAGCAATACACGCAGGTGCTAACATGGTACGTATTGGAAGTGCAATTTTTGGACAACGGGAGTGATAATGAACGATATTCGTAAGATCGCATTTATTGGCGCAGGTAACATGACACAAAGCATCGTTGGTGGCATGTGCAAAAGTGGCTATCCAGCTGACCATGTTTTTGTCAGCAACCCGAGCCCTGAGAAACTTGAAAAGATGAAGTCCAACTTAGGCGTCAATACTAGCCAAGACAATATTGAGGTTATTGAGCAAGCCGACGTTATCGTGCTCTCAGTTAAGCCGCAATTAATGGAACAAGTTTGTGCTGATATTAAAAGCAAAGTCAGTAACCTTGCCGACAAACTGATTATCACCATCGCTGCTGGTATTCGTATGCCGAAATACCGCACTTATTTAGGTGATGACATCACCATCATCCGCGTGATGCCTAATACGCCATCGTTGGTCGGTCAGGGCATGTCAGGTTTAGTGACCGATAGCGCCGATGACAAAGATAAAGCCTATGTGACTGACGTATTCGATGGCGTGGGTGATACCTTGTGGGTCGCCGATGAGGATCAACTCGATATCCTAGGCGCCGTAGCGGGCAGTGGCCCAGCGTACTTCTTCGAATTTATGGATAGTTTAGCCAAAGGCGCAATGGAACTCGGCTTTGACCCAGAAAAAGCGCGCGCTATGGTTCAGCAAACCTGTTTAGGTGCCGCTCAAATGGCGAAAGAAAGCGACTTAACATTAGAAGATTTACGCAAGCAAGTAACCAGTAAGGGCGGCTCAACCGCAAAAGGCGTAGAAGTCTATCAACAACGCGATCTGCACAACATTTCGGCCGATGCTGTGAAAGCCGCAGTGAAACGTAATCAAGAAATGGCGGATCTGTTTTAGGAGCGACCATGAATAACGCAATGCAGTTTCTTCTGACCACCTTAATCGAACTTTACTCGATTGTGGTTATTTTGCGACTCTGGATGCAAGCTGTTCGAGCGGATTACTATAATCCGCTCAGTCAGTTTGTTGTCAAAGCAACCGAGCCTTTGTTGGGTCCCTTGCGTAAAGTGATTCCATCTAAAGGCCGCATAGATTTAGCGTGTTTAATACTCGCTATTGCGCTAGGCATGCTCAAAATCGGAGCGCTGGTTTGGTTAAATGACATCCCGGTGAACCCCTTGGTAATTGTTGTTCAGGGCTTACTGTCTACCGTTAGTGCATTTTTAACCACCCTATTCTGGATCCTGATTATCCGCGCACTGTTGAGCTGGTTTTCCCAAGGCTATAACCCGATGGAAGCGATGTTGTATCAATTGACAGAGCCCTTTCTTGCGCCCGTGCGACGTATCATTCCGCCGCTAGGAGGCTTAGATCTATCGGTGTTAATTGTCATTATTGCGATTCAGTTCTTACGCATCTTAATTGGCGTATAGGAGCACACAATGCATCAATTGAGTCGTTATTTAACCTTCACACTATTATTGGCAGCGAGCACCTTTACCGGTGCTTCGCTTGCTGAACAAAAACAGCAGTTGGGCGAGTGGGATGTTCATTACAACGCGTTTAACTCGACGTTTCTAACGCCCGAGATCGCTTCAACCTATGACATCCAGCGCAGTGAGAAGTCAGGATTGGTAAATATTGCGGTCTTGAATCGTTCTAACCAACAGTCGGTCGCTGCAGACTTAAAAGGCCACGTGATAAACCCTCGCGGTGGCGTACAGACATTGCAGTTCCAAAAAATTGATGAGGGCACAAGCGTCTATTACATTGCCGATTTTTTATTTGGTGATGAAGAGTTAATGCGCTTTAAAATTGATATCCGCGATTCAGCGGGTCATAGCCATCGCCTCGAATTTGAGCAAAAAATGTATCAAGAGTGAGCGCCTGCTCACTCTTTTGCTTTAACACCCACCGCTTCAATATCACCTGTTTTATTTAAGCTACGCACTGTCACTGTCAACGCGCCAATAACCAAGCTATCACCGATAACTACGCGACGATGGAACTTGTCCTTAAAGTGGTCATTAAGAGTCATGCTGAGGATAGATTCATCCACATCGCCTGCCGGATATACGCTCGCCAGCTCGGCAATGGTCAAGTCGCCCCTTAAAGTAAAGTCACCGAAGAAGCCTTTATCACTCATCTGCATGCCCTTACCGCCGGATGCTAAGATACGACTCACCTCATCAATATCTTTGACTGTTGCAGTCACTAGCAGTACATCCCCCTCACGCACAATAGGTTGTGTCTCGGGTTGCAGCCAGTCACCGTCACGAATAACACCAACAAAAGTCGCAGGGGCGGTCAACTTGAGCTCTTTCCACGCGTGATCACAGGCGGGAGAATCCTTATCGATAGGATAAGACCAAACCTCGAGTGCTTCGCGACTCGAAACAGACGCCAATGGCATCCGTTGCGCCGGTTCCGGACGTTTGGGAACTTCTAACTGTAACCAACGCGCCACAGGCGCGATAGTCCAGCCTTGAATGATTAGAGAGATGAGCACTACGACAAATGCGACATCGAAATAGAGCTCTTGTTGCTCAACACCACTCAACCATGGAAATAGGGCTAAGATAATAGGTACCGCCCCACGTAATCCGACCCAGCTGATGAACACTTGTTCACGCCAGGGAAAGCTGAATGGGAGTAAACTCACCAAGACTGCTATCGGACGCGCTACGAATATCAGCGTAAAGGCAACACCCACTGCGACAGGTAAGTATTGAACAACATGTGAAGGTGTTACTAATAAGCCAAGTATAAGAAACATGCTAATTTGACTTAACCAAGCTAGCCCATCCTGTACATGCAGAATATGCACAAGTTGTGGTAGACGCGAATTGCCAATAACGAAGCCCATTAAGTACACCGCTAAGAAACCGCTGGCACCCAAAAATGCAGTCAGTGCATAGATCATCACGGCACTGGCAATCGCCAATAAGGGTAGAAATGAGAAACTCAGCGGTAATTTCCTGGCTGCAATAATGAATGCACGACCCGCTAACCATCCCATCGCCAAGCCACCTGCAAGCTGCCAGGCGACATTTCCCACCATGTGATACCACGCTGAAAATTCGCCAGATGCGGCAGCGCTGGTCATGGTCAGCGTGAGGATAACCGCCATCGGGTCGTTGCTACCTGACTCTATCTCAAGTGTCGCACCGACCCGCTCTTTAATCTGTAAACCCTGCGACTGAAAGATACCAAATACAGCGGCCGCGTCGGTAGAACTTAAAATGGCGCCTATCAATAAGGCAGCCGTCCAAGGTAGATCGAATAAATATACCGCTGTCGTTGCAACCAAGGTGCAGGTTAAGGCCACCCCGATAGTTGCCAAACTAATAGCGGGCCAAAGTGCAACCCTAAAGCGCTCAGGATTGGTGCGCATGCCACCATCAAATAGGATAATCACTAATGCGATAGAGCCGATGAAAAACGCAATATTAGGGCTATCAAAACTTAACCCGAGCACACCATCGGTTCCCGCGAGCATACCCACGACAAGAAACACGAGTAGAATCGGTGCACCCAAGCGATTAGAAATAATTCCTGCAAGGATACTCACCACTAACAAAAAACCACACACTAAAATCAGTGTATTTGCAGCATCCAAGTGCATTCTCCTTTTATTCTTTTATTTTATCCGTGCCGCTTATTATGAATCATTGATTTTAAAAGGCACGTTCAAACGGTATCATGATGTCACCGATTTGACTTGAGATTTTTCTATGATAACAAGCGACTTTACCCTAGTGCTCGCAACTGGAAACCAAGGAAAAGTGAGCGAGCTGCAAGCGATGTTGGCGAGCCAACAGGCAACTCAGTCTTGGCAAGTCCGACCACAGAGTGAATGGAACGTGCCCGAAGCAGAAGAAACCGGCACAACGTTTGTAGAAAACGCCATCATTAAGGCGCGTAATGCCTGTCTACATACGGGATTACCCGCCATAGCGGATGACTCTGGCCTCGAAATTCCTGCGCTCGACGGTGCACCAGGCGTTTACTCGGCGCGTTATGCGGGCGAGCATGCGACCGATCAAGATAACATCGAGCGTGTACTTGCGGATATGTCGAGCATAAAGCAACGCCAAGCTCGCTTTCATTGCGTACTGGTTTATATGCGCCATGCTGCCGATCCAACGCCGTTAATCTGTCACGGGCAATGGCACGGCGAGCTCTTAACGCACCCGCAAGGTGACCACGGTTTCGGGTACGATCCAATTTTTTATATCGCTGACCAGCAGTGTTCAGCAGCCCAGCTCGATAAAGCCGCTAAACAGCAATTGAGTCACCGTGGTAAAGCACTCTCCCAATTACTGCAACACATAGCAGAACAGGCCTAATATGTCACTTACGCTTCCACCGTTATCGCTCTATATCCATATTCCATGGTGTGTCGAGAAGTGCCCCTACTGCGACTTTAACTCGCACAAAATACAAGGTAGCATTCCTGAACAAGCTTATATAAGTCGCTTGCTAGATGACCTATCAGCCGATCTCGGCGGCGTGCAAGGTCGCGCTATCCAATCTATTTTTATTGGCGGAGGAACCCCAAGCGTGATTACTGCGGAGGGGATTCAACGGTTACTTGATGGCGTGCGCAAACGCCTGACTCTTGCCAGTGATTGCGAGATCACGTTGGAAGCCAACCCAGGCACTTTCGAGGTAGAGCGCTTTGCGGGCTTCATCAACGCGGGTGTCAACAGACTCTCTATCGGTATTCAAAGCCTCAATGCAGAACACTTACGTACACTCGGTCGTATCCATGACCCGCTGCAAGCTCGCATCGCGGCAGAGCACGCCAGTCAGTTACCTCTGAAGAGCTTTAACCTGGACTTGATGCATGGTTTGCCCGGTCAATCGGCGCACGACGCACTGAGCGATCTTGAAGGTGTTATTGCACTAAATCCACCTCATATTTCATGGTATCAGCTGACCATCGAGCCCAACACTATGTTTGCCAGCCGACCGCCTCAACTGCCCGATGACGATACGCTATGGGCCATCTATCAACGCGGTCACGAGAGATTACTGAAAGCTGGTTATCAGCAATACGAAGTCAGTGCTTACTGTAAACCCGGGCACCAAAGTCTACACAACACTAACTATTGGGAGTTTGGTGACTATTTAGGTATCGGTTGTGGAGCACACAGTAAAATAACCCTCCCAGAGCAACATAAAATACGGCGTTGCGAAAAGGTGAAACATCCTCAGGGCTATCTCGATTTGACGCGCGCGTTACGTTATCGGGAGTGGGATGTTGACCCCGAAGAGCGAAGCTTCGAGTTCTTCATGAACCAATTTCGTCTATTTCAGCCTGTATCTAAACAGCAGTTTACTGACTTTACCGGCTTACCGATCGAACACGGTGACCGTGCACTAGACGAAGCCAAGAGAAAAGGCTGGGTCGAATCAGACGGTGACCATTGGCAGCTAAGTCAGCTCGGTCACCGATTCCTGAACGACGTTTTAACTACTTTGCTTTCTGAAACTTAAGGTCCCAGACACCGTGGCCTTTAGTTTCACCACGTTGTTCAAACTTGGTTTTAGGACGCTCTTCTGGGCGCGGAATAAAGTCACCCGCGGTCGATAGGTTGCTCAAACGTGGCTCGCCGGACAACACCTCAAGCATATGTTCGGCGTAGTTTTCCCAGTCGGTCGCCAAGTGAATCACACCGTTGGGTTTGAGCTTTTTACACAGGTGAGCAACAAACTCCGGTTGAATTAGTCGGCGTTTATGATGACGCTTCTTATGCCATGGATCAGGAAAGAAAATTTGCACCTGCTGTAAGCTCTCGTCAGCAATACACTGCTCAAGTACTTCAACTGCATCGTCATTGAATAGGCGTAAATTAGTAACACCAGCATCCTCTGCAGCCATCAAGCAGGCACCGACGCCGGGTTCATGGACTTCGATACCGATGAAGTTTTGCTCAGGTGCATTCTTTGCCATTTCAACCAACGAGTGCCCCATACCAAAGCCTATTTCTAGAGTGACTGCGTTGCTGTTATTGAACACTGTTTCAAAGTTGAGCAGACCTTGCTCTAGCGCAAGACCAAGTTGTGGCCATTGACGTTCAATTGCGGCCGCTTGGCCTTTAGTTAATCGCCCCTCACGCTTTACAAAACTGCGAACTCGACGTACATATTTTCCAGCCGCTGCGGCTTCTTCAGCGCTTTTAAACTGACTCATTTATTTACACTCAACTGTTGCTGTCACCATAATAAAAAAGCAGGCTCATTTTCATGAGCCTGCTCTCTATTATCACCTATTCAAGGTACTTAACGCAATTTACTTCTCAATGACAGGTACACGTGTCATGACTTTCAGTTCAGCTTCAATGCGACGATTTTCTTGACGATCTGCAGGGCTGTCACCTTTAACTTTAGGCTGACTCTCGCCATGACCGACTGTGTTAATGCGGCTTGCTGAAATGCCGTAGCTTTCAACCAGTACATTTTTGACTGACTCTGCACGGCGCTGCGACAACCACTGGTTGTACTCTGCATCACCGATTTTGTCGGTATGTCCATGTATTGTCAGATCTAACTGCGGATGCTCGTTCATAAATTCCGCCATTTCCGCAATAGGTTCCATCGCATCTTTGCGAACTTGCGAGGAATCAAAATCAAATTCAACGAGCAGCTGTTCGCGTACAGTTTCATTTTCATACATGGTGCAACCGTCTGCATCCACTGAGTAACGACGAGGCGTATCAGCGCACTTATCGCGGCTGTCTATCACGCCGTCGTTGTCACTATCCATCGTTTGCTGCGGTGCAGGTGTCGTTTCAGTTGGCTGCGCAGCCGCTGGACGAGGTTTCGCCTCTGTTACAGCATTGCGTCCGCCGAAGAAATACTGAAGACCAACGTTCGCAAAACCTTCGGTGTAATCTTCATCAAACCCTTGCTGAACACCACCTTCTACGCGCCAAGCTAAATTGTTATTGATGAAAGAACGGTGACCCACCGTCAACCGAACCGATTTGTCCGCGATATCTCCGATATCAGTACTCGTTAGGCCTAAACCACCGTAGACCATATCATTAAAATGATACAGCACATCAGTACCGTAACTTTTACCGTAAGCAGTGCCGCTCGGGTCTAAATCTGCTTCCATATAGTCATAATAAACGCGTGCTTCCCAAGCTTCGGTTAACATCACACCTAGCTCAAGACCGCCGGTCCAAGTGCTCAAACCATTATCTACCGGCACACCAACATTGTTTTGCGCAGCGACACGCTCCGAGTCAGGCGCAAAAACTCCCAAACGCGCTCCCACATAAATATCGTTTTTTTCTACTTGAGATTGTTGTGCAAGTGCAGTCCCAGACACACCGGCGCTTAAAAGGGCTAGAACAATCGCGTTTAGTTTTTTCATTGCAATCTCCTTATTCATGCAATCTGTAAATTCGTACGTCTCACTGTGAGTACGACAAATTAAATATGTAGATCATAATGATCATTCATAATTATTAAAATTATAGTGCTATTTTTTTATTTGTCAGATAGGTTTGCGGTTTATTTACACAGCTTTAGACAATAAACTAAATAGAACTAACGTAACTTGATAAAAGTCAGAGGCCTTAATGAATGAGCAGTTTTCAAGCCATGTATTAAGTTGGTTTGATAAGTTCGGGCGCAAGACGCTTCCATGGCAACTTAATAAAACGCCTTATCGGGTGTGGTTGTCAGAAATTATGCTACAGCAAACCCAAGTCAATACCGTTATCCCCTATTTTAAGCGATTCGTAGAGCGCTTTCCATCACTTCCCGACTTAGCCGAAGCCGAACAAGATACCGTGCTCAGTTTATGGACGGGATTAGGCTACTATGCACGCGCTCGCAACCTCCATAAAGCCGCACAGCTCGCTGTCGAGCGATATGACGGCCAGTTACCCGACTCTCAGGCTGAACTCGAGACGCTACCCGGCATCGGTCGTTCTACAGCAGGCGCAATATTATCGCTAGGTTTTGGCAAGCCTGCAGCTATTCTCGACGGCAATGTAAAACGTGTGCTAGCTCGCTATTTCGGTGAGTCAGAATGGCCCGGTAAAACAGCGGTACAACGATCGTTATGGCAACACTCTGAAGCGCTCACACCCGCTCACCGACATGATGATTATAATCAGGCAATGATGGATTTGGGCGCTCTGGTCTGCACGCGAAGCAAGCCGGATTGTCAGGCTTGCCCTCTTAGGAGCGATTGTCTCGCGTATCAAGAAGACACGGTCGCGACTATCCCAGCGCCTAAGCCTAAAAAGGAAAACCCGACTCGCACCGTTTATCTGCTCATTCAACGGGATATCCAAACATTATCCATTTTGCTAGAGCAGCGACCAGCAACAGGAATTTGGGGCGGACTTTGGAGCTTTCCAGAGTACGAGAGTAAATCAGCACTCTTGAACTCAGCCCCAGCTCATCCCGAACAATTGATCGAATTATCACCATTTAAGCACGTTTTTAGTCATTTCACCCTGCATTGTTATCCGATCGTAGTTGACAGTCACGCTACAGATGCCATTAATGAAAGAAAGCAACGCTGGGTGCCACTCCATGAGGATATTGAACTGGGGTATTCGGCAGTTACAGTAAAACTATTTAAAAAACTAAAGGTACTAAAATGAGCAGAACCGTTTATTGCGAATTTTTACAAAAGGAAGCTGAGGGACTCGATTTTCAGCTCTATCCTGGTGAGCTAGGTGAACGTATATTTAATCACATTTCCAAAGAAGCTTGGGGCGAGTGGCAGAAGAAGCAAACTATGCTAATTAACGAAAATCGTTTAAATATGATGGCGGAAGACGATCGAAAATTCCTTGAAGAACGTATGAAAGAATTCCTATTCGAAAGAAAGGATGTCACGGTTGAGGGTTACACCCCGCCAAGTGATTAATGGATGCACAAATTCACTAACACAGTGATTTATTTTTGACTAATATATTGACAATAGCTTTGGCTTATGAAGCTTTAAAGCTCTGTGAGTAGAGAAAAAAAAGCCAATCTGTTAGACTACTAACGAATTCATGAAAAGGGAGTCTATATGAAAGCGCCATCCTGGCGAAGAGCCGTCCTAAAGGTAGGCAGTGCGCTCATTGCGCCAGATGAAACCGGAGTGAGTACCAAGTACCTACTGCCAATCGCTCGTTTCATCAACGAGTGTAGAGAACGCGGCCAAGAGGTCGTACTCGTTTCTTCAGGCAGTGTTGCCGCTGGAAGAAAGCATATTCCATTTGAGCATCAAAAGTTACCCGTCACCGTTCGTAAAGCCATGTCAGCTGTAGGACAGAACGAAATGATGGCGTATTGGTCGCGCTTTTTTGACTTTCCATGCGCCCAACTCTTGATGACGCACAGTGATTTACGTGACCGTGCACGTTACGTAAGTATCAAAAACACACTGAATAGATTGTTAGAACACAACATTTTACCTGTTGTGAATGAAAATGATGCACTTGCCACTGATGAAATGAAAGTGGGCGACAACGATAACTTGGCGGCGATGGTCGCAACGCTCGTTGACGCAGATGCATTATTTATTTGCTCAGACATCGATGGACTTTATGACGCCGATCCGAATGTGAACCCAGACGCCAAGAAAATTCCTGTGGTTGAGCAAATCGATGAAAGTATTTTCTCGCTAGCAGGCGGCTCTGTCAGTGCGGTTGGCACAGGCGGCATGAGAACAAAAGTCGAGGCTGCAGAAAAAGCGACTTCACACGGTATTGATACCTATATTGTGAACGGCCGCAAAGGCGAGACTTTTGAATCGCTGTTGCAAGGCGAGATTCCTGGCACTTTATTTAGACGTCAATCAGACCCCATTAGTAACAAGAAGCACTGGTTACGTCACACGCTCGTCGCGCAAGGCGAGATTTTAATCGATGAAGGTGCAGAAAAAGCTTTATTAGAGAACGGTGCGTCACTGTTAAGTTCCGGTATTGTCGATGTTCAAGGCGACTTTGACCGAGGCGATGCGGTACTCGTCCGCAGCGCAAATGATACAGACGCAATCGCTAAGGGTATTTGCCAATACAGTTCTCACGAACTATTACACATCAAAGGTCAGCAGACGGAAGATATTGCTGAACAATTTGGTTACAGCCCAATTACAGAAGTGATTCACCGTGACGATTTGATGATTTTGGAGGACTCATGAGTCAAGATTTAGCACAACAGATTGCCAAACGTGCGGCCGATGCGGCACACGCGGTGGCAACACTGTCAGAACAAGAGAAAAACGCCGTACTACAGAAGATGGCGAATGCGATTCGTGCACATAAAGATGAAATTCTTAAAGTGAACGAAACGGACATGAAAACAGGCAAAGAAAAAGGTCTGAGCGATGCAATGATGGATCGTCTTCATTTAACTGAAGAACGTGTTGAAGGCATGGCGACGGCTATCGAAGAAATTATCGACCTAAAAGATCCAGTGGGTGACAGCTACCTGTTAGAAGAACGCCCTAACGGATTAAAAATCGAAAAAATGCGTATTCCGCTGGGTGTCATTTGCATGATTTATGAAGCACGCCCGAATGTCACAGCGGATGCGGGAGCACTGTGCTTTAAATCTGGTAATGCAGTCATCTTGCGTTGTGGTCGCGAAGCAATCGAAAGTAGTAAAGCTATCGCTGATGCACTGCATGAGGCTTTAGAGCAAAGCGGTTTACCAAAAGATGTGATCACTGTAGTACCAACGCCAGATCGCGAAATCATGACCGAGCTACTGCAGCAGAAAGACTACATCGATTTGGTGATTCCTCGCGGCGGCGAAGGCCTCATTCATTTCGTGAGCGATACCAGTAAGATCCCAGTGATTCAACATTACAAAGGCGTGTGCCATCTTTATGTTGATAAAGATGCCGACCTTGATAAAGCGCTCGCCATCTTGCTTAATGGCAAGACCCAACGCACAGGTGTATGTAATGCGCTGGAAGGTCTGCTAGTCCATCAAGATATCGCTGATAAGTTCTTACCGATGGCAGCCAAAGCATTGGCAGAAAAAGACGTGACCATTCACGCTTGCAACAAATCGGTGGGCTATTTTGACGGTGCTGATGAAATTTCAGTCGATGATTTCGGCCAAGAGTATCTTGCGCTTGAAATCGCTGTCCGTACCGTTGATGACTTTGATGGTGCACTTGAGCACATCAAACGTTTTGGCAGCGGACACACCGAAGTCATCGTCACTGAAAACGATCAGACAGCTAAGCGTTTCATTCGCGAAGTTGATTCTGCAGTGACCATGGCAAATGCATCTTCACGCTTCTCTGACGGCGGTCAGCTTGGCTTAGGCGCTGAGATTGGTATCTCAACCAGTAAGCTGCATGCATACGGTCCAATGGGCTTACAAGCGCTTACAACTGAGAAGTTCGTAGTGACAGGTAACGGACAGATTCGCGACTAATCATTTAGGTTGCGACGGTACAAAAAAGGCCTGCTAAGTTAAACTTGGCAGGCCTTTTTATTAGACGTTTAGAGTAAGTGCTAACCTTTTTCGTAACCGGTCAATAACTCGGGCCAATCACGGCTCTCTTTCCAATAAAAGGTATCGTACTTAGCTTTTTCTTTCTTCAATGAGCGCAGTAACCTGTCTAAGTTTTCCTTTTTCCACTCACCGGGCTCTCTAAATCCACACTTATCAAAATCAACGATCCAAGGCTTATCATTATCATCGAGCATGATATTGTGGCAATTCAAGTCTGAGTGGAACACGTTCTTATCGTGCAACTGACGTATCGCAGCACCTAAAGACTGCCATTGCTCTACATTCAATTGACGTTCACGGAGCAATCGGTAAACATCCACAGCGCCAGGAATCACTTCAACTAAAATATCTGCGGTGTAACTCATGACACCCACTTTGCGCATACGTGCAGCAATAGGCCGAGGTACAGGTAAATTTTGATTGCGTAGCTTTACCAACAAATCAAACTCTGCGATAGCACGGCTTCGCTCTACCGGCTCTCGCATAAACTTATCTTTATTGACCTTACCTACAAGTCCACCGCGATAATAGTGCCTCAACACCATGCCGTGATCCCCCTGTTGAATAAACCAAACAGTTGCACGGCCCGTCGCATTGCCTGCTATGGCCTTTTTCTGCTGCCAATATTTGGCAGAAAAAAAGTTATCCTCAAATTCTGGCAACACGTCCTTATCAAACTTAATCACATCACGTTTTGTCGTAAATGTCGCTATCATTTGCTGTCCTATATCGCTAAATCTTTGCGCATGCTTAAGCATACGTCGACTGGCGCCCTGATGCGTGCTAAGCACGTTTTCAGCGGCACTTACGCTCGTTTTTCTCAATGAATCATTATCAAATAAATATTGCAGTGGTGTGGCAAGATCTAAGTCCTTAACCCAATGCACAGCCCGCTGCTCGTCTAACAGCCGATACACCTCGGCAAAATTAAATATCTTTCTTCCGCTAACGACAGCTGAACCTGCCGCTACGGCTTCAAGCGGATTATGTCCGCCGCGCTCAATTAAGCTTCCACCGACAAAAGTCACTTGAGCAATACTGCACCACTTCAACATCTCGCCAATTGAGTCGGCTAGCAACACATTACAGTCCGATGGGACACCTTGATCACTCAACTCACTACGGCGCATCCAAACGAGTTCAGAACTCTGAAGTTGCGCTGCAACTTCATCAAACCGCTCAGGATGACGTGGTGCCCAAATCAGCAGCATCGCTGGATACGTTTCTAACAGTTTTTGATGCGCGCTCAGTACCGCTTGTTCCTCGCCTGGGTGCGTACTTGCAGCCAGCCAAACTAAGTGTTCTCCGCGCAATTTCAGTAATTCCTCTGCGGCTACTTTTTCTGATGTGGGCACGGAAACATCATATTTCAAGTTACCATCAATATAGAGCCTCGTATCTCTTACCCCCAAACATAACATACGCTTTGCTGTGGCACGCGACTGTGCGCCAACATAAGCTAGGCTGTGCCAGCTTTCACGCATGAGTTTCCCGACTCGGGCGTAACCGCGTGCTGAACGTTTTGATAGACGGGCGTTGAGGAGACTCACAGGAATATGACGTTGGCCGGCGTGATACAACAAATTAGGCCAAAGCTCAGTTTCCATCACCCAAATCGCGCGCGGTCTGAGCTTCGACAGGAAGCTTCGCACTGCACAAGGGTGATCGATAGGCAAGTAACACACAGACACCCTATCACCAAAGCTTTGCTCGATGAGACGACGTGCAGTAGGCGTCATGCAACTAATCGTGATGGGGCTATGCGGAAACTCTTCAATAGCTTGTTGAATCAACTGACGCGCAGCGATGGTCTCACCCACCGATACGGTATGGATGAGTAATCCGTTTTGCTCAGTGTCAGTAACCTCCGAGCGACCCAGTCGCTCCCAAAGATGCGCTCGATAACCAGCATCTTTTCGGCCTCTGTAATAAAACCAAGCAAGCGCCAGCGGTGCGACACCTGTCATCACACCGCTGTAGAGCCAACGTAACATGCTTATTGCCAGTATTCAGCTATCCAACGGGTTGGTAGCACTTTACGATACCACTTACCGCTACGACCCGCTAACGCATCATCGGGATGTGGCTTACCGTGGAAAATAATAACGCGCGCATCTTCGGGGATCCGCGGCTGTTGGAAAAAGCTCAACGGGAACGGTCGAATACAATGACGCTTGAAGCTTCGACACCACTTCTCTGGCCAATACTTCAGACGATTTTGGCGGTCGACAAATTGTGTAATGTACTCTTGTTCGTTGCGAACAGACTCCGTTGCTTTCTCGGGATCGGCCTTTAAATAATCCAGCGCATCCTCGTGAGCCCCCGCTTCAAAACGGAATACCGAGGTATTACCGGTAGCATCTGACTTGTCCCACTCTTTAATAACCATGAAGTCACCTTCCGGTTTAAAAAAGTCATCGAGCGAACCAACAATGACGATGTCCAAATCAAGAAACAATGTGGGTCCGGTTAAATCAGAGAGAGGATTCGCAAAACACGTTAACTTCAACCACCCATGCGCTTTCGCCCATGCTTTCTTCTCGTCGAAGTCTTCAAACCCAATTTTTGGAATCGGCTTAACTTCGACCTCATCACGAATACCTTCTGCTTCGTCTGTAAAGCATACAAACCGATAGGGTAAGCTAAGGTTACGGCTGACCATCGAGTACAATGTATTGACGTAGTCGTTCCCGTATTTGTCACCCCATTTGATGCAGATTACATTAACTTTTTGTTGTGCGTCGCTCATAACGGCTCCCTAATCATTTAATCTGCCCATAATGCCACAAATTAAAGCAGTTCGGTATTAGATCCTATCCCTAGACTAGCACGTAACTGAAAGCAAAAGAGGAGTATTCAACTTATGACAAAGCATATCGCTCAGGCCGACTTGGCTAATATGGATAACCGTCATCGTGTTAATTTCATCAACTCATTATCCGGTTATAAAAGCGCTAACTTAATTGGTACTAGTAGCCGTAAAAATGAAGACAACTTGGCAATCGTCAGCTCAGTGGTTCATTTAGGCGCTAACCCTCCCCTCATTGGTTTCATCATGCGCCCCGATTCAGTTGAGCGCCATACATTGGAAAATATCGAAGAAACAGGTGTTTATACGATTAATCATGTATCCCAATCGATAGTTAAAGCGGCACATCAAACGGCAGCGCGATACGATAGAAAGGTATCGGAGTTTGAAGCAACCGGCTTAACGCCTGACCGTTGTAATGGTTTTCACGCCCCCTTCGTTAAAGAAAGCCCGCTCTCAATGGGCGTAAAGCTCGTCGAAATTACCAATATTACGCACAATGGTACCGACTTTGTCATTGGCGAAATTCAATGGATTCAAACTAATGAGGAGGCGATCCAAGAAGATGGCTTTATTGATTTGAACACATTAGAGACCGTCGCGGTATCTGGTCTTGATAGCTATCACAGCGCCTCGAGACTATTTCGACTCAGTTATGCTAAACCCGATAAAGCCCTAGAGGAGATCCCTCTCAAGGGGGCAGACACGTACGATGAGTGACATAAGGGAAGTTCGCTTAGTATTGGGCGACCAGCTTAACGCGAAGCACACTTGGTGGCGAACGCAGCATGATAACGTGCTGTACGTGATGATGGAGATGCGCCAAGAAACTGATTACGTCAAACACCATATACAAAAGATCGTTGCCTTTTTTGCCGCGATGCGTAATTTTGCCAGCGCCATTGAGCAAGCAGGTCATCGAGTTCATTACATGAAACTGGATGATGCAAACAACACCCAGTCACTTACGCAGAACTTAGCGGCCATATTAGCCCAGCACCCCAAAGCGAGCCTGAGTTGCATGCTGCCCGACGAATACCGGGTTGATCATCAACTCCGTAGCTGGGCTGGGAAAGAAGATATACACATTGACTGGGTCGACAGTGAGCACTTCCTTACCCAACGAACTGTTTTGGCTGAGTGGTTTCCCGATCGTGATAATTTTTTGATGGAGAGCTTTTACCGTCGCGTACGAAAGCAGTTCGATATCATGATGGACGGCGACAAACCCGAAGGTGGCCAGTGGAACTATGATCATGATAACCGTAACAAGCTACCAAAAAGTAGCTCTGTTATTGCCCCAAGCTGCCCAGCGAATGATGTCACAGATATTCACCAAATGGTGACCCAACAGGATATTAATTACTTTGGAGAAATCGACCCTCAACACTTTATTTGGCCGACCACACGCAAGCAAGCCCGAGATATTTTATCATTCTTTTGCCAACACCAATTAGCTCACTTTGGCACCTACCAAGATGCGATAACGGATACTGAAGTGCACGATCACGCATGGAGCTTGTACCATTCGCGTTTATCGTTTGCGATGAACAGCAAAATGTTACATCCAATGGAAGTCGTGAACGCAGTTCTCGCTCATTGGCGCGAAAATGAAGACACCATCAGTATCAATCAAGTTGAAGGGTTTATTCGACAAATTATTGGTTGGCGAGAATTTATCCGTGCCATTTACTGGCATCACATGCCTGAATATAAGAATCTTAATGCGCTCGAACATCAACGCGATCTGCCGAAGTTTTTTTGGGATGGTGAGACACACATGCGTTGTCTATCGCAAGCCATTAAACAGTCTTTAAAGTACGCTTACGCACACCACATTCAACGTCTTATGCTGACTGGAAATTTTGCACTATTAGCGGGCTGCGATCCCGATCAAGTCGATGAATGGTATCTCGGCATTTATATCGATGCACTCGAGTGGGTAGAACTTCCTAATACCCGTGGTATGAGTCAATATGCTGACAATGGTGTGCTAGCCACCAAACCCTATATTTCAAGCGCAAATTATATAAAGAAAATGAGTCACCATTGTTCTCAGTGTCGCTATAATCCGGATAAGAAAACTGGCGAGGGGTCATGTCCGTTTAATTCGCTTTATTGGCAATTCTTGGCTCGACATGAATCACACTTTAGTAATAATCAACGCATGGCGATGATGTATTCGGTGTGGAACAAAAAAACGCAAGAAGAACAAAAAGCGCTTGCCAAGCAAGCAGAATATTATTTAAACAACATGGATGATTTATAATCATGAGTTATTTAAACAAGTCGTTACTCGGTCTCTTATCTTTATTTGTGTTGTTCGCCCTAACCGGCTGCAAATCTGACCCGACGCCCGTGGCGCCGACAGTAAAACAGTTCTCAGCGGAAAAATATTTGGGCAAATGGTATGAAATTATCCGTATGCCGCACAGCTTTGAAGAAAACCTGCAAGGTGTCACCGCAGAGTACCGACTCAACGCTGACGGCACTATCGAGGTGACTAATCGCGGTTATAATGTAGTGGATGACGAATGGCAGACCGCAATTGGCAAAGCCGAGCCGGTAGAAGGCATGACAGCCGCTTACAAGGTAACCTTTTTCTGGCCGTTTTATGGGGGATACTATGTCAGCTGGTTATCACCCGACTACAAAATGGCGATTGTTACGAGCGATTCACACGACTATTTTTGGTTTTTGGCGCGCTCACCTAATGTCGATCAAAGCGATATTGACTTTGCATTAGCTAAAGCAAAACAGTGGGGATATGATATCGACCAGATGATTATCACACAATCTCTGGCCGACATCGGGGTAGCTAACGCCGATTAATTGAATCGACGTGCAGCAGGTTGACCTTTACGCGGAGCGCGGCGGCGATTGTCGCCGTTGCCTTTACTCGCGCGAGGCGGCATTTTCTTAAGCGGACTATCAGATAACTCAAGTGCCATCGGCTGCTGACGCACGCGTGTGCGTTGCAACGCTTTCTTCAATTCAGCAGGCATCCCTTTGGGCAGTTGTACCAACGAGTGCTGTGCGAACAGTTGAATCTGACCAATGAATTGGCTATCGATCTCAGCTTCATTGGCGATGGCACCCACGATATCGCCTGGACGCGCACCGTGGTCACGGCCGACCTGAATCTTATAAGTATCGAACTCGCTATCCGGAACACGTTTAGTGGTCGCGCGTACACGCTTTTCACCACGCTGAGGACGTCCGTTATCACGATCAGCACGCTCTGCGCGTTCAGGACGCGGACGACGCTCCTCTTTTACGAATAACGGCTGCTGCTGGTTACGCTGAGCCAATAGGCTAAGCGCGATCTGTTCAGCGGTCATCGACCCGTCAGCTAACCAACTACTGAGAAGCTTCTGAATGTTGCTGTCAACATCCGACTCAAGCTGCTTCAATAGGCTTTGCTGCAATTGCTCTTGGCGGAAGCGACTCAGTTCTTCTGCTGAAGGTACGTCAAAGTATTCAATTGAACCGTTCGTCAGTTTTTCATAATGACGTAATAAGTGACGCTCTTTACCGCGATAGAACAAGATAGCCTCGCCGCTACGACCTGCACGACCGGTACGACCGATACGGTGAACGTATGACTCGGTGTCACTCGGTAGGTCGTAGTTAATGACGTGAGTAATTTCGGGTACATCAAGACCACGCGCGACAACGTCTGTTGCTACGAGCACTTTAATGTGGCCGCTACGCAATTGAGTGACTGTTTGTTCACGTTGTGCTTGGTTCAAATCACCACTCAAAGGCGCTGCACGGAATCCTTGACGCTGTAAAAGCTCTGCCACGTCCATAGTATCTTGACGCGTACGCACGAACACTAACGCGCGTTGATATTCAGTCACTTCTAAAAGACGAGTCAATGCTGTCATTTTAGTCATGCCCATGACTTTCCATGCGCGCTGACGAATGTTCGCCTTCGCCTGCTCTACGGGAGCAATACGAATGTTCACAGGATCCGTCAAGTACGTTTTGGCTAACTTACGAATAGCGGTTGGCATCGTCGCCGAGAACAACGCACGTTGTGCGGTATCCGGCACCGACTGTAAAATAGTTTCGATGTCTTCAATAAAGCCCATGTTTAGCATTTCATCGGCTTCATCCAACACAGCAAAGCGCAGTCCGTCAAGCTTCAACACTTTCTTGTTGAGTAAGTCGATCAATCGACCTGGCGTACCAACAACCACAGACGCGCCACGTTTTAGCGCTTGAATTTGTGGCCCAAAGGCGCTGCCACCATAAACGGTTGCGACTTCCATACCCTTCATTTGCTTAGAGAAGCTTTCGATGGCATCAGCGACCTGGATCGCGAGCTCACGGGTCGGCGTCACGACAAGCATCTGAGTTTGACGTTGATTCGCTTCAATTGAAGCTAAAGCTGGCAGTGAAAACGCGGCGGTTTTACCCGTGCCGGTTTGCGCTTCACCCAATACATCATTCCCTTCTAATAAGCTAGGAATCGCTTGTTGTTGGATAGGTGTAGGTTGTGTAAAACCTAGCGCTTCAAGTTGATTTAAGACAACAGAAGGCAATGCCATGTCTTGGAAAGACACAGCGGTAGTATCATTTTTCATAAAAATCTCAAAGTCATAAGGTGGTTATAAACCACGATGTGTGTTCGAGGGTTTCGCCCGGCCACCATTATGCTTTTGAGCATCTCTAGAAATTAGGCTTACCCTTACTCGGTCGCAGATTGCGTGTTTCATATTCACGGATAACTGCGAGGCGCGAATTGTACCTAGTTATTGGAAAATTACAACTCATTTGTATACGTTTTATGCATTTACACAGAGATAGTCATTTATTTTTCTAAAAAACTGAACCATTCCATTAGTTTTTGCCTACATTGATATACTAACCCGAATAACAGGAGGCGTTATGTCATCTCACTCTATGTCGTCACTCACAAAGCAGGATTGTTTCATTGAGGGGCATTGGGTACCGACGGAAAAACGGTTCGCCGTTACAAACCCTGCCAATGGCGAGGTAATCACAGAAGTGGCCGACGCCGATGGCGATCTCACGAAGCGAGCCATCAACGCCGCTGAAGTGGCACTCGCTAAATGGCGTGCCACATCCACTCAAGAGCGCGCAGCACTGTTGCGCAAGTGGTATCAAGCCATCATGGACAACAAGCAGGCTTTGGGCGAACTGATGAGCGCCGAGCAAGGCAAACCTGTACCTGAAGCTGTTGGTGAGGTCGAGTACGGTGCCAGCTTTGTCGATTGGTTTGCCGGTGAAGCGGAACGCATCAACGGCGATATTCTACCCATTACCGATAACAGCAAGCGTGTCATGGTGATCAAACAACCGGTAGGCGTATGCGCCGCCATCACGCCTTGGAACTTCCCGAACGCAATGATCACGCGCAAAATCGCGCCTGCGTTGGCAGCTGGTTGCACCATCGTTGTTAAACCACCACAACTGACACCCTTATCAAGTCTCGCACTGGCTCAGCTTGCGAGCGAAGTCGGTATTCCGGACGGTGTCATTAATATTTTACCGACCACGGATTCAAAAACCGTGGGCGAAATTCTGGCAACATCAAAACAAGTTAGAAAACTGTCTTTCACTGGTTCAACGGGTGTCGGCAAGATCTTAATGAAGCAATGTGCCGAGAACGTTAAAAAGATCTCGCTCGAACTCGGTGGCAATGCACCCTTTATCGTGTTCGATGATGCCGATTTAGATGCAGCCGCCGAACAGTTGATGGCGTGCAAATTCCGCAACGGCGGTCAAACTTGTATTTCAGCGAACCGTGTGTTGGTGCAAGATAGCGTGAAAGAAGAGTTCATTAAGAAAGTAGTCTCTAAAGTTAAAGCGCTTAATGTGGGTCCAGGTGATAAAGAAGACGTCGATCTGGGACCATTGATTGATCAAGACGCTGTCGATAAAGTTCAACGTCTCGTCATCAGTGCTAAATCCGATGGCGCAGAGATAGAAGAAGGCGGATCAGTGATGACCGATCTGGGCGACTTATTCTATGCTCCGACGGTGATTTCGGGTGTGACTCAGGACATGGAAATCACGCAAGAAGAAATTTTCGGTCCCGTCATCGCAATTTCGAGTTTTGAAACTGAGGAAGAAGCGATTCAACAGGCGAACGACACTCCGTTCGGTCTTGCTTCCTACTTTGCCGCTAAAGATACTGCACGCATATTCCGAGTCAGTGAAGGGCTTGAATACGGCATGGTCGGTGTCAACACAGGTGCGATTTCCCACGCCTATAACCCCTTTGGCGGAATTAAAGAATCGGGTATTGGACGTGAAGGGTCAAAATACGGTATAGATGAGTACTTGGAAATTAAGACCATCACGTTAGGCGGCCTTGAATGAGCACGACCCCATCAATAGCTGAGTTATTTGATTCACTCAGTAACACCCACAAAACCGGGCTTTCACGCCCGGTTTTTTGGCGTAAACAACAGCTAGAAGGCATTAAAAACTTTCTCACAAAAGAGCAGTCTTCGATCGAGCGCGCCCTCACGCAGGACTTGGGTAAACATCCAAGCGAAAGTCGATTAACTGAGCTCAACTATTTATTAAGTCACATCGATTACACACTGAAGCACCTCAATAAGTGGGTTAAACCGACGCGTGTGAAAACGCCGTTATTGGCGTGGCCTGGATCAAGTCAACTCTATCCTGAGCCGCTCGGTACCGTGCTTATTTTAGGGGCGTGGAATTATCCACTGCAGCTACTTATCGCGCCAGCTATTGCCGCCATTGCTGCTGGAAATTGTGTAATACTGAAGCCATCAGAACATGCGCCAAACACCGCAGAGGTCATCGCCAATAAGCTGGGCTACTATATCGACAACCATGCGATTAAGGTTGTCACCGGGGATGTCTCGGTTGCTAACGAACTCACCCAACAACCTTTTGATCATATTTTCTACACTGGCGGTAGTAATGGTGCTAAAGCTGTTTTACGTAACGCGGCGCAACACCTGACACCCACAACACTAGAGCTCGGTGGTAAAAGTCCGGCGATAGTAAGTGAAGATTGTGATATTGAGGTCACCGCTCGACGCTTGGTCTGGGGCAAATACCTTAACGCCGGTCAGACCTGTATAGCACCGGATTATGTGCTGGTTCAGGACAGCATTCGCGATACGTTGATAAGCAAAATCAAAGAGCAAATCGAACTGTTTTACGGCAATGACCCGCAACAGAGCGATGATTACGGTCGGATTATTAGTGCCAACCATTGGCAACGTCTTGTAAAGCTACTCGACGACACAGACATCATCAGTGGCGGAGACTATCAGCGTAAAGATAACTATATCGCGCCCACACTCATCAACTTAGATGGACTGGACAGCGAGCACCCGCTTCATCACGAAGAGATCTTTGGTCCGTTACTCCCAATCAAATCAGTGACGTCCATACAAGCCGCCATTGATTACGTGATAGCAAAGCCCAAGCCTTTAGCCTGCTATGCTTTTAGTAAAAATAATCGCACCCTAGAACAAGTTAAGCACCAAGTCAGTGCCGGAAGCTACTGTGCAAACGATACATTGATGTTTATGCTGAACGAAGCGCTTCCGTTTGGAGGCGTTGGCCAAAGTGGCATGGGTCGTTATCACGGTAAATTTGGTTTTGACACGCTCAGTCACCAAAAGGCAGTCATGAAACGCTCCTTTAAGTTCGACGTAGCGCTGCGTTATCCTCCTTACACCAAACTTAAAGACAAGCTGCTGGCGTGGCTCAAGTAATGATGCCATTGAATTTTCTATGGGTTGCCCCGATGTTGCTATGTATTGATACAATTAAATAAAGGCTGACTCATGGCACAAAGTAATATTGTCGACATTACGCTACAAAATTTTCAGCAAGTTTTATTAGAAGGCTCCAAAGAGCGATTAGTGATCATCGATTTTTGGGCTGACTGGTGCGAGCCTTGCAAACAATTAATGCCGGTATTAGAACGTATTGCGAGCCAATACCCCGACGACATTACCTTGGCAAAAATTAATTGTGACGAGCAACAAGAGCTTGCCATGCAGTTTGGCGTTCGTAGTTTGCCTACCGTAGCCTTCTTTAAGGACGGTCAGCCTGTTGACAGCTTCGCAGGGGTTAAATCTGAAACTGAAATCATGACAATGCTCGAACCTCATTTGCCAAGCCCAGCCGATAGTTTTATTCAAAATGCACAACAAGCGCTTGCCGAAGGCAACGCTGCAGAAGCTTACACTCAAGCCAAACAGGCTTTTGACATTGATAGTAGCAACATGACTGCCATCAAATTACTGGCAGAAGCAGCGGTCGACCACGGTCGTTTAGCACAAGCTAAGGAGCTCGCGGCGACGATCCCAATGGTCGAGCAAGATAGTGACTATCAACGGATCATGAGCAAAATCGAACTCGCTGAAGATAGCGCCGACTCGCCAGAGATTAAAGCACTACAAGCGCAGGTCGAGGAAGAGCCAGATAATAGCGAATTAAAAATCAAACTCGCGCTACAATTGCACCAGTCGCACCGAGATGAAGAAGCCATTTCATTGTTATTTGAAGTGATGCGCAAGGATCCCGCACGCACTGAAGCTAAAAAATATGCACTCGACGTTATCAATCAATTACCTGACGGTGATCCGCTTGCATCGAAGGCGCGTAGAACTCTTTACAGCATGATGTATTAATGGCTGTTCACTAGCAACGAGTTCGGCCGGTTCCCTCAACCGGCCGCTTTTTTATGATAAAGACACAGTATCAAAGCCTTATTCACTCAGGAAAATTGCAAGCGGACACACTGCAAGAATCGGTGTGCGCTCGTCTTGATATTCTGCGCCAGCAACTTGTTCAATCGGCGCATCCACAATCTGTTTATATTTACGGTCCCGTTGGTCGCGGTAAGTCGATGTTGATGGATTTGTTTTATCGCAGCCTAGCCGTACCGAGCAAAATCAGATTGCATTATCACCACTTCATGAAGCGCATTCATGATCAGCTCAATCTACACCAAGGCGAAGCGGACCCCTTACTAACTATCGCTGACGCATGGGCGCGAGAATATCGAGTGATATGTTTAGATGAGTTTATCGTCGAAGACATTGGTGATGCCATGCTGTTAGCTAACCTCTGGCAGGCGTTGTTTAGTCACGGTGTCACCCTCGTCACAACCTCAAATACGCCACCGTCGGAGCTGTATCGGGGCGGCCTTGCACGGCATCGCTTTGAACCCTTCATTCAGTTGCTCGAGCGCCAATGCCAAATCATTGACCTTGATTCAGGTATTGATTACCGCCGACTAAAACAGGGTGAAGCTCCGTATTACTTTATTGAGCAGTCAGCACAAGACTTTAAGCAGCAAGTCGCCGCACACTTTGGTCAGTTATCTGATAATAAGCCAGTAACCATCATGAACCGCGAGTTACCTTGTATATGTCGTTCAGAAAAAACGATTCTATTTGACTTCGCTCAGCTCTGTTCGGGTCCAAGAAGCCAGCGTGACTATATGGAACTCGCGGAGCACTATAAGCAGATCGCCGTTGATAAGGTTCCACGTTTTACTTTTAAGCCAAAAAATTCGACGCAACAAGGTGTCGAGGACGGCTACCAACGCGACACAACGCATCAACACGAAAGTCACTTGGACAATGAGGCTCGCCGTTTTATCGCGTTAGTCGATGAGTGCTACGACCGAGATTGCTTACTCATACTTAATGCTGCCGATGAGCCCGACCGCCTGTATCAGGCTGAGCTACTTAAGTTTCCGTTCCAGCGCTGTGTGTCACGAATTATAGAAATGCAGTCTTGGTAAACCGCAGAACCTCTTAAATTTCCTTATTAAACCTACGCTTTACACCTTTAATCGCAGAACAGGCGGGCGCATGCTTGCCGAGCGCCCTGCCCCTTGCTAGGATTGCTTAAATTTTTGGCTCGCTATACAGAGCTCTACAATAACAATTAAAAAGAAGGAAACTAATGAGCGAACAACGCGATCAATTCAGTTCCAAGATCGGGTTTATCCTAGCTGCCGCAGGTTCAGCGGTTGGTATTGGTAACCTGGTTGGATTCCCTGTCGCTGCAACTAAAAATGGTGGCGGAGCGTTTCTTTTAATCTATGCACTCTTTGTTGCATTTATATGTCTACCCGTCATGCTTGCCGAAATGGGGCTTGGCCGAAAAGCTCAAAAAAATCCGCTCGGCTCTTATTTAGCATTGGGCAGTGGCAAACCATTTTGGAGCTTTTCAGGCTTCTTAGCTGTTCTCACTCCTTTCATGATCGCTATATTTTATATGGTCATCACTGTCTGGATTTTCGGTTATCTTTACCATGCCGCTATCGGTGACCTCAATAAACTAGCGGACCCGAGTTACTTCGGTCAATTTGTCAACGACTACAGCTTTGTTGGTTTCCTTATCGCGGTGACGTTAATCGTCAACATTATTCTCATGGGCGGCGTTCGCCAGGGTATTGAGAAAGCGGCTAAATTCCTGATGCCAGCGTTATTTATTATGCTGATTTTACTCGTTATCTTTGTACTTTCATTAGATAACGCATCACTCGGCATTCAGTTCTACTTAGTTCCTGACTTTAGCAAAATTGATGGTTCGGTAATCAGTGGCGCCCTGTCACAGGCATTCTTCAGCTTGTCACTCGGTATGGGCATTCTCATCACTTATGGCTCTTATTTCAGCCGTAAGGACGATATTGTAACCTCCGGTAAGCTTGTCGCGATAACAGACACCGCGGTCGCTTTCACCGCTGGTCTCATGACCTTACCGGCGATATTCGCAATTAATCCAAATACAGACCCTAACTCACTCAGCGATTCTTCGGTAAGCATGATCTTTTCATTCTTCCCACAAATTTTTATCGCGTTAGAAGCATCGATTGGATATGTTGGCGCCAGCATCGCGGCCACCATTTTCTTCTTGCTCGCTTTTGTGGCAGCCATTACCTCGTTGGTTTCTATTATCGAGGTACCGACGGCAGCCATCATTCAACAACGTGGCACGTCGCGTAAAAAAGCACTATCAATTATGTGTGCAGCGACCACAGTACTCACAATTATCGCAGCCACTTCATTTGGATTCATTCCTGCATTTACCGAGTTTGTTAGTTACGGCGGCGCTACAAAGTCTGTGTTTGACGTCATTTACGATGTGTTTTATGACACCATTTTACCGCTTAACGGTTTGCTCATTTGCTTATTTGTATGGTGGCACTGGCGTTATAGTAGCCTTGAAAAAGAGTTATCTGAGGGTAATAGCAATTACCCCAATACCTTCTTAGCTAAATACGTACGTGTGTCCATTACCACCTTTATTCCAGCTATCCTATTTGTGGTATTCATCAACACCGTATTAAGCAAATTCTTTGGCATCACGTGGTTCTAAAACATACTGGCTTTAGGCAATTACATATCATTTCAGATGGGGCTCTTTTGAGCCCCTCTTTCGAAACATGCCCCAACAACCTTTCGCTTTATTTATCTGACTCTGATACCGCAGCCCATGCGGCCACCAACCGTTATAGAGACTTCCTTGGACACGAGTTCAACCAGGTCGTCATTGACTGTCGAAACCAACTGAATTTTGATGCCATAGCCGCTTTGTGTGGCACTTTGATGGCCGGTGGCGAGCTAGTTCTACTGACGCCACAACAGCCTTCTCCCGCGTTAAATCGGCTCATCGATTGTTGGCAAATGCGTTCGCCCATTGAGGCCACAAGCGATGCTAAACCACCTTCACTACCTACGGCAGCCCAACAGGACCTTGTCCAACAGTTGCAGGACAAGGAATCTGTGCATATCGTTATTGCATCACGAGGTCGTGGTAAAAGCAGTTGTTTAGGGACAGCGCTTGCTCAAGCCGACAACGCAAGCCAATGTATTGTCACAGCGCCCAGAAAAGCTAATGCTCAAGTATTACTGAAACACGCACCTCATGCTCACTTTGTTGCATGGGACACACTGATTGAGCAACCTGGCTCAACAGAGCGACTCATTATCGATGAAGCGGCAGGTATTCCTTTATGGGCGATTCAAAAGTTGGTGCAAAAGTATCCGGCGTGGATGCTAGCGACAACTGTAGATGGTTATGAGGGGTGTGGCCGAGGCTTTGCTATTCACTTTGTCGAGTGGGCCGAACGGACATTTGCTCACGTGAAGATGCACACATTACAAGACCCCATCCGTTGGTTAACGGGTGACCCTTTAGAGTATTGGCTACAGCAAGCATTACTGCTGAATGCGGCGCCACGACAATTAACCCAGTCAATAGATAGCGGCGTTTATCATGCCAGCGAGCTACCTGAGGATGCTCTGCACCAAGCGTTTGAGTTACTACTCGAAGCCCACTACCAAAGTAGTCCAAATGATCTCAAACTATTACTCGATGAACCGCAGCATTACCTTTACTTGCACGTTAACAATGGCTCTGTCATCGCGGTTGCTTGGCTCGCGCTAGAAGGTCCACTGGCAGATGACCTCGCTTTGCAAGTGCAATTAGGCAAACGACGTCCACCTGGAAATTTATTGCCTCAAAGTCTCACCTACTTTCTGCAAAGCCCCCGTCTAGCGGCATTACGATGGTGTCGAGTGAGTAGAATCGCCGTTCAAGAAAGTCACCGTCGACAGCATATCGCCTCGAATGTCCTCAATGCCGTTCGACACTGGGTAGCAACGCAAAACGTGCATGCGCTCGGTACAAGTTTTGGTTACGAGCCAGGTTTAGCTCAGTTTTGGCGTGCCAACGGCTACCACCTGGTCCGACTCAGTAGTAAGCAAGATCGCGTCAGCGCTCGCTATGCTTCGCTTTGGGTCTCTCCAATAACGCCAGACGCCGAAGCGCTGTGTACGCCTCTTTGTGAATGGGGAGCAGCGCAACAACGTTGGTGGTTTAACGGCCAGATTCCATCAAACACACTCGACGCTACCACAAACGCTTTACTCAGCGCCTTTAAAGAAGCCAATTTGCCGCTAGACAGTGTGCTATTTGCCTGCGCGTTAGTCAGCAAGCATGATGCGCTCACATTTACTCCATCTGACTTTGCCGTTCCTCAAAACGCGATGCAGTCACTCAAACATACTTATAAAGCAGACTCCTTCAAACAACTCAGCGCACTAATGCGTTCAGATATCGCTAAAATTCTGTAAAGCGATTGAGTCACTGAGTCAGGGTTCATAGAATAGTACGTTCATTTCACCAAAGGGATATCCTATGAAGCACACACGGTTTGCTAGCCTGTTAATTTTCGCTTTAGTCTCAGCGTGCTCGAGCCAGAACGAAAAACCAGCAACCAAGCCTGAGAATCCCTATGGCTATCCCCCGCTTGCCTCACAATCCGTGACCGATAACTATCACGGCGAAGAAGTCACTGACGACTTTCGCATCCTAGAAGACGAACAGCACTCGGAAGTAGTAAAGTGGCTGGCTGCAGAGGACCGTTATACAGAACAACGCTTAGGTCAGTTAAGCAGCGCTGAGTTTATTCGACAACGGCTGACCGAGTTATCAAATTACGAACGTACCAGTGCGCCTACCGAAGTCGCTGGACATTGGTTCTATCTGCAAAACGATGGCTTGCAAGATCAGTCGGTACTCTACGTGCGTCAATCAGACTCGGGCGCACCACATATCGTGATCGATCCAAACCAACTTGATCCCTCTGGCACGACCTCGATTCACGACTATAGTGTATCGCCTGATGGCAAGACTATCGCTTACTCGTTGAGCGAACAAGGCAGCGACTGGGTTGATTGGTACATCACGCCAGTTGTCGAGCCAAACCCGCCCACACAACCAGTCATCAGTGGTGTGAAATTTACTCAGCTCGCCTGGACCAAGGACTCGAAGGGGTTCTACTACAGCCGCTATCCGAAAACCAGTGATGGCGGTTATGATGGCCAGGCACCGGTTCAAACATACTTCCATAAGCTAGGTTCGGCACAAACACAAGACAAACGGATTGCAACCGGGATAAAAAATGACAGCTATATCTATACGTTACCCGATACCTCTGCATTATTGATCAAAGAGACGTCTGGCTTTGACAAAAATCGTTGGTACTTACTGGCTGATGTAAAGCAGCCCAACGAACTGATTGCCATAAACTTTCCTGATAATGAATTTGCCACGTTTATCGGCCGCAGCGGACAATCACTTATATTTAAACTGCGGGGTAAGCAAGGTCGAGGGTTACTCGCTGCATTAGATATCCAGCAACCGCGGCAATCTCAGAAAATCGTGGTAGAGGAACAACAGCAAACGTTAGCTGACGCCGTTGTGATTGATGACCAGATCATTGCTCATTATTTAGATAAAGCTCAGTCACGCTTAGTTATTTTGAATTCAAAAGGGCATGTATTAAGGGAGTTAGCGCTACCTGGGCAGGGCCATATTTCGGAGCTCACAGCAGATAAAGTCGGACGCGAGGCTTTCTTTAAATTTGAACAGTTCACTCAACCTGGCAGCATCTATCGCTACCAAGCAGCACAGCAACGCACGACACTTTGGCGTTCGTTCAAACAGCCGGCAGGGGTCGACAACTACCAAGCAAAACAAATTACGTACACCTCCACTGATGGCCAGCCGATCCCAATGTTTATCGTTGGTAAAGATGTTAAATCCGAGCCAACAGCACGTCCTACGCTGCTCATCGCTTATGGTGGTTTTGGTATCTCGATGCTTCCTACATACAACCCTGCTTGGTTGACGTGGTTGGAACTCGGTGGCCAAGTCGCAATTGCCAATGTCCGCGGTGGTGGCGAGTTCGGCGAACAATGGCATGATGCAGGCCGATTAGCGGGTAAGCTACAGGTGATTGACGATATTGAAGGCGCCGCTCAGTACCTGATCAAACACCAATACACCACACACACTCAGTTGGCGTTTTACGGACGCAGTAATGGTGCAATGCTTGGTGCTGCAGTAATGGTCGAGTCGCCCAAGCTATTTAACGTCGCGCTACTTGATAATGGGTTATTTGACATGCTGCGCTATCAAACCGCCAACGCCAAAGCCTGGTTCACCGAATATGGACTGAGTAGCGATGCGTCGCAATTCAATACGCTCTATAACTATTCGCCACTGCACAATATCGATAAAACAAGCTGTTATCCGGCGACTATTGTCAGCACATCCCAAAATAATACTCGCGTGGCGCCCTGGCACAGCTATAAGCTTGCTGCAGCTTTGCAACGCGCGCAAAACTGCGACAAACCGATACTGCTGCTTACACAGCCTTCTGCTGGTCACTTAAATGATCGACCAACATGGATGACCATCGAACACGTCAGCAAGCTTTGGACATTTGCGGCAAATAAGCTCAACATGACAGTTACACAAGGCAAAGATAGCGAATGAAGCACTGATAATTTTATGCTATCTTTCGCAGCAAGAAATGATACTGCATTTACGATAGAGGATAGAGCGAATGTCTAAGGTTTTAATCATTGGCGCGGGCGGTGTTGCCGGCGTAGTTGTACAAAAATGTGCCAAGCTGCCAGAAGTGTTCTCAGAAATTCATTTGGCAAGCCGTACCCTTTCTAAGTGTGAAGCCTTGCAGGAACAAGCCGGCGCCGATCGCGTAGTAGGTGTGTATCAGGTCGACGCTGACGATTCTGCTAAAGTCGCGGATCTGATTCGCCAAGTGCAGCCTAAACTAGTGATCAACGTAGCCCTGCCATACCAAGACTTACCAATCATGGACGCGTGTTTGGAAACCGGCGTGCACTACCTCGACACTGCTAACTATGAACCAAAAGATGAAGCTAAATTCGAATATTCTTGGCAATGGGCTTATCAAGAACGCTTCAAAGAGAAGGGTCTGATGGCGCTGTTAGGCGCGGGATTCGATCCGGGTGTGACTAACGTATTCACAGCCTACGCTGCTAAACACTACTTTGACGAGATTCATTATCTCGATATCGTCGATTGTAATGGCGGTGACCACGGACAAGCCTTTGCGACCAACTTTAATCCAGAAATCAATATTCGTGAAATCACGCAAAAAGGTAAGTTCTGGGAAAATGGCGAATGGCACGAAACCGATCCAATCAGCGTCCGCAAGGATTTAGATTATCCCAATGTTGGCGAACGTCCGTCTTATCTGCTGTATCACGAAGAGCTTGAATCTTTGGTTAAGCATTTCCCAACCATTAAGCGCGCGCGTTTCTGGATGACCTTTGGCGACCAATACTTGACGCATTTGCGCGTATTAGAGAATGTTGGCATGACGTCAATCAAGCCCGTTCAGTTCCAAGGACAAGACATCGTACCGCTTGAGTTTTTAAAGGCCGTATTGCCTAACCCAGGCTCGTTAGCAGAAGGCTACACCGGTAAAACTTGTATTGGTACCTATGTAACAGGTATGAAAGATGGCAAAGAGAAAACCATCTTTATTTACAATAACTGTGACCATGCTGAAACCAACAAAGAAGTGGGCGCACAAGCGGTCTCATACACTACTGGCGTACCCGCTATGATTGGCGCGGCAATGATGTTGCAAGGCGAATGGATGAAACCAGGTGTTTGGAACATGGAACAATTCGACCCAGATGAATTCATGAATCGCCTAAATCAGTATGGCTTGCCTTGGCACGTTACTGAGTGTGAGCAGCCGTTCGGTGAGTAATATGAACAAGTACCTGCGTGAGGATATACCCTCGCCTTGTTACGTACTCGACGAAGCATTGCTGCGTAACAATCTAGAGTTGATGAAACGTGTGCAAGTAGAAAGTGGCGCCAGTATCATTCTGGCGCTTAAGGGCTACTCGATGTGGTCTGCTTTTCCGCTTATCAAGCAGTATTTGAAAGGATGTACAGCAAGCTCGGTTTGGGAAGCTCAACTCGCTGCCGATAAGTTCGGCAGCGAAGTCCATGCTTATGTTCCAGCCTACAAGGCTGAGGATATCAAACAGTTGTTGCCGATTGTTAATCACATCTCTTTTAATAGCATCTCGCAATGGGAAGCCTACGCCGACCAAGCAAAGGCGGCAGGCGTATCCGTTGGTTTGCGGGTCAATCCCGAACACCAAGAGGCCGATACCGAACTCTATGATCCCAGTGCACCGGGATCACGACTGGGTGTACGCGCAAGTGAGCTTGAAAACGTCTCGCTAGACGATGTAGAAGGCATACACGTACACAACCTATGTGAATGCGATTCCTATGCTTTAGAGCGGACGCTCGCAGCCGTAGAGAACAAGTTTGGCGATTTATTGCATCAGGTGAAGTGGTTAAACCTGGGCGGCGGTCATTTAATGACGCGCGAAGGGTATGATGTTGACCATCTAATTAGCCAGTTGCAACGGTTAAAAGCGACTTACAACTTGGACATTATTTTAGAACCCGGATCAGCAGTTGCTTGGCAAACGGGTCCATTGGTCTGTGAAGTAGTGGATATTGTCGAGAACCAAGGTTCTATCGCACTGTTAGACATCTCCGCTACTGCGCACATGCCCGACGTTCTTGAAATGCCATACCGACCGCATATCGAGGGTGCAGGGTTACCTGCTGATAAACCTTACCGATACCGCCTCGGTGGCAACAGTTGTTTGGCAGGTGACGTCATCGGCGAATACAGCTTTGATGAGCCGTTAAAACCCGGCGACCGATTAGTCTTTGCCGACATGATGCATTACACCATGGTAAAAACAACGTTCTTTAATGGTGTACAACATCCAGATATTGGCATTCTGCGTGAAGACGGCAGTTTTGAACGTATCCGTCATTTTACGTACGAAGATTTCCGCTCTCGCTTATCCTAAGAAACCTGAAAGCCCCTAATTTAAGGGGCTTTTTGCTTCCTCTACGACTGACGGCGGCATCAACTCTGCGAGTTGCTCCATTCGTTGCGCGATTGCCTGATGAGTCCTTTTATCGGCAGTAACTGATTCATGTAACCACCGGTAGACGCTTTTGAAGTCGTAAGGACTGCCCTCGCCCGCAATTAAAATATCCGCGACACGAAGTTGCGCGGGAACATTACCGAGTGATGCGGCTTCCCTCAAATACAAAATAGCCTTATCGATATCTTTTTGAACGAGGGTTCCCTTATGATAATAGCGACCCAGCTGTTCTAACGCAGCAATAAGACCTTGCTTTGCTGCCTTTTCCATATACAAAATGCCCAACGCTTCATCTTGTTGATAGCAAACGCCCCAAGCAAGCATATCGCCATATAAAAATTGATACGTCGGACGCTTTTCAATATCAGCTTGCGCCTGAATATCTTGTACTAATTGACAGCGATCTTCAATTTCCACGCGGTGAAGATGGGTGTTTTTTGCGAACATATCCACTAATTCAGCATCACTATAAAGCTGAACCGCCTCGATTTCTCCGCTTTGCTCTTGCGCCTCAGCATAGGTTGAGCAAAACATCGCAAGGGCGAGTATGATAACAGCGTGCCTCATTGCTTTACCTTTACTATCGTCTCAATAACTCGTTATCGGCAGCAGCCAGCAAACCCTTGAACACTAAATCATCTTTTCGAATGTAAGAGATCGACTCTATACGATTGAGTGATTGAATTAATCGTTCACCATCACCTCCGGTAACAACGATATCAAAGGGCTCGTTATTAAAACGTTGCCGGCTAACATGCAATCCTTGGCTTATAGCGCCGACAAGCGCGTAATGGACACCATAACTCATTGCAGTCACCGTACTCGTCGCGGGTTCCCGAAAACACGCCTCCGTAAGCTCACCCTTAACTAATGCAGTTTTCTGATGCATCGATTCGTGCATTAAACGACGTCCTGGGACAATCCATCCGCCCAAATGCTGACCCGACGCATCCATCCAGTCGATCGTCATCGCCGTACCTGCATCGATAATCATGCAATTGTTATGCGCTTCTGAGCGGTAACCTAACAAAGCGAACCAACGATCAGCACCGAGTTTTTCGGGTTCCGAATAGCCGTTTTTTACGTCACGCCACGTCGTCGTACTGACTAACCAATTCACTGAGATTGCAAGCCGACGGAGTCCCTGTTCAATCGCACTCTTAACTTCGAGACTTGCAACAGAACAGCCACAGCATAACTTTATATCAGCCGCAACATCCTCGAGATCGACAGTCCACAGCTCGTTGGCAAGTAGATCAGCGTTTACATATTTATATTCACGGACGAGTTGGTCATTCCGATAAATGGCCAGTTTACTGCGCGTGTTACCGCTATCAATGACTAGTCGCATCACCGGGCCTCACAGATATTTCTCCTCCAAAAAAGCGCTTCACGCTACCGTCGACCTCAACTAAAAGCGCGCCGGTCTCATCGACACCGCGGCAAAGACCGTCAACTTTTCGTTCCCCTAGTAATAATCGAACCGGCTTGGTATCGAACTTATCGTATTCTCGCCATAATGTGGCAAACTGTCCAAAGCCCGAGTTTTCATAGTCCGTTAGCGTTCTGACGAGATACTGATGTAAGCGACCTGCGAACCGATTACGCTGGAGTGGCAACGCTAAATGGCTATTCACGTCAGTCCACGCTTGATCAATAGACTGAGCGACTGTGTCAGGTAGGGTTAAATTGATGCCCACACCAATCACACAACGTGCACTACCATCCTCAAGACTATCGATATCAATCAAAATACCAGCCACCTTTTTATTTTCAATGTACACATCGTTGGGCCACTTAACTGACACGTTTTTTATATTAAGCTGTTCTCGAAGTACGCGTGCTATCGCTAAACCCACCGCTAAGCTGAGACCCATAGCTCGTCCCAGACCTTCTTCTAACCGCCAATACAGACTGATATACAGATTGGTACCGAATGGTGAGATCCATTGTTTTCCTCGCCGGCCACGGCCCTGTGTTTGAGCCTCTGCCAGTATTGCATAACCCTGCGGTAATTGTTGTGTGTCGCTTAATTGCTTGAGGTCGTCATTGGTCGAGCCAACTATTGAGCTTACGTTTAACATGCTTTTCGGCAACTCGCTTGCCGCTGCTATTTGTTCAGCATTGAGTAAGTCAATAGAGCTTGCAAGCCGATAACCTTTACCTGATACCGAAAATACGTCAATTCCAAGTGCGTCTAACCTTTCAATGTACTGATTAATAGCCGCACGCGAGACAGACATTGCTTGACCAAGTGATTCGCCCGAGTGAAATTCGCCATCATTCAGTAGCTTTATCAGCTGCTCTAGCCGTTGTTCGATTTTCATACTCATAATCCTTGATAGTTCGCTACGTCATCTATCAGACCATTACGACCGATCAGACGAACTTCTGGCTCGAGCATAACACTGAATGCCTGTTCAACACGCTGCTGAATAAGCCGACACAACGCCAACACGTCATCTCCTGTCGCATGTCCTCGATTAACAAGCACGAGTGCCTGCTTATTATGAACACAACAGTCACCACAACAAGTCCCTTTTAAGCCTAAGCACTCGATTAGCCAGCCGGCGGCTAGCTTGTAACCAGAGTCGACTTCAAACCCGACGAGATTCGGGAAGTCCCCTATGAGTTGTTGATAGCGCTCCACAGAAACAACTGGGTTTTTAAAAAACGATCCTGCATTGGGTATTTTATTAGGGTCTGGAAGCTTTGACGACCGAATAGCAATGACAGTGTCTGCAATTGTTCGTGCCGATATCGAGGCTTGGCTCTTAAGATCTGCGAGTGCAGGATAGCTTAAATTAGGTTGCCAAGCTTTTGGGATATAAAAATTAACGTGGGTAATAAGCCAACTACGCGGGTTCCTTTTAAATACACTATCGCGATAGCTAAAGTCACATTCATCGTTGGCTATTGTGTGAACTTCGCCTGTGGAAATGTGAATGGCTTCGACGCTTTGGATATACTGGCTCACCTCTACTCCGTACGCGCCAATATTTTGAACCGGTGCAGCACCCACTGAGCCAGGAATCAGCACAAGGTTCTCTAGTCCGTACATATTTTTAGCCAATGTCCACGTAACAAAATCGTGCCAGTTTTCCTGCGCACCAACGCGAATATGCCAGCCAGACTGACTTTCTTGAAGCGATATACCTGTAATGTCGCTTTTTACTATAACGCCATCATAATTATCGACAAAGAGGGTATTAGTGCCTTCTCCTAAGATTAAGAAGCTATCCAAATCGACCACACTTCGTGCATCGGCAACGCTCGTAACGTTAAACACTTCTGAAGCATAATTATTAATTTTAAAGCTGTGATGAGAAGCTAAAGGCCACACAAAAAAACCCCAAATCCAAAATAATCATCAGATTATATCATAACGCCGTAGCGTGCGCCTTGGGCGCACGGTGCGATGTGGGTTGTCGCGCAAGATGCGCGACGTACGCGGCGCGGTCGTAGCGTGCGCATTCTGCGCACGGCGCGATGTGGATTGTCGCGCACAATGCGCGACGTACGCGGTGCGGTCGTAGCGTGCGCCTTGGGCGCACGGGTCGGTGTGGATGGTCGCGCACAATGCGCGACGTACGCGGCGCGGTGGTAGCGTGCGCCTTGGGCGCACGGGCCGGTGTGGATGGTCGCGCACAATGCGCGACGTACACGGTGCGGTCGTAGCGTGCGCCTTGGGCGCACGGGGCGATATGGATGGTCGCGCACAATGCGCGACGTACGCGGCGCGGGCGTAGCGTGCGCATTCTGCGCACGGCACGATGTGGATGGTCGCGCACAATGCGCGACGTACAGGGTGCGGGGGCGACGTGCGTCTGGCGAGCAGGCATAAAAAAACCCCAGCCGCTTGGCTGGGGTCATTCTATTTGAAGTCTGGCGCCGCCACAGGCGCTCGCAGAGCTCGCACCGTTCAAGCGGCGTCTTGCCACATGGGTGGCAAGCCGAATTCCCGCTTTCACCCTACTCTCACGTAGCACACCACCAGAAAATAAAAAATCCCCCGTGCTTGCGCACGAGGGATTGTTTATTTGAAGTCTGGCGGTGTCCTACTCTCACATGGGGAGACCCCACACTACCATCGGCGCTGGTATGTTTCACTTCTGGGTTCGGAATGGAGCCAGGTG
>NZ_LSBQ01000036.1:0-6071 GCF_001577655.1 Idiomarina sp. T82-3
CCCTGTTTTCGAATCAAGGTTACCGGTCGGCTCGTCGGCGAGTACCAAACTGGGTTGATTTGCCAAAGCGCGTGCTATTGCAACGCGTTGTTGCTGCC
Organism: Idiomarina sp. T82-3; assembly: GCF_001577655.1. NCBI lineage: Bacteria > Pseudomonadati > Pseudomonadota > Gammaproteobacteria > Alteromonadales > Idiomarinaceae > Idiomarina > Idiomarina sp. T82-3. The sequence continues at coordinate 99 of NZ_LSBQ01000036.1, forward strand.
CCCCAGATAGCTGACTCGGCTTTGCGTCCAGCTTATCCTTTAACCCAACACTGTCTAACACCGCCAATGCGCGTTGGTGATATGCCCGTTTGTCGAGCTCGCGGTTGTAGCGCATCGGCAACACGACATTATGAAGCACACTTAAGTGACTGATTAAATTGAAATTCTGAAAAACCCAGCCAATCTCGCGGTTTCTAAGGTGTGCGAGCTGTTGATTATCCAATGCTGCCGCATTGGTATCGCTTATTGTGTAGGTGCCTTTATAGCCTCTGTCCAACAAGCCTAAGATCGATAAAAGCGTTGATTTACCGCTCCCCGAGGGTCCAACAATCGCCAGTGTTTCACCCTCACCGACCGAAAAACTCACATTGCTTAGCGCCATGACCCGTTGTGTGCCATCACTGAATGCCCGTGTAACCCTGTCTAGCTTAAGCAACTCAGCCATTTTCTAACTCGCTCGTAGGTATTTCTGTTGCAGACTGATACGCTTCAGGCACATTGATCAGCACACGATCGCCCGCTTTAAGACCAATCAACACCTCAATGTACTGGTTGCCCATCAATCCGAACCGCACCTGCTGCCGCACGTAGCGATTATCACGGAGTACAAACACATCGAGCGTCGAGTGATTGCGCGTGACCGCCTCAAAAATAGGTAAACGAGTCACTTCTGTGAGTTGCTGCGTTGCTATCTCAGCTGAAATATCTAAGTTCGGCCGTGCCGACTCGGGCAACGCCTCACTGAACTTAACCTCAAGGCGAACCTGATTATTCTCGGCACTGGGATAAACCCTAAGTACTTCGCCATTGACCACAGTATCGCGAATATTAACCGTGACCTGCTGGGATGGCACAACATGATTAGCGTCTTGCGCCGAGATCAGCAAATCGGCGTATAAATGAGACGGTTCCGTTATCTGTGCGAGTGTCTGCCCGCGCTCAATCGAACTACCGACCTCTAAACTCGTACCCAACTCATTAAGAATGCCAGCCCGCTTGGCAGTCACATTAAGTTGTTGAATATCATACCGAACCATTTCCAGCTCTTTTTCAGCCTCTTTGAGCTGATATTGAGCCGCCTTTAACTCAGCCTGCTTAGACTTCTCAAAAGCATCTAGCTTACGTTGCTGCAACTGATGCTTTAACTTAGTTTGCTCTAAGCTGGTCTCTGAGCGCATGTAATCAAGCTTGGCGACGATCGCCTCCTCGAGCAAAAAGGCTTTCGTCTCTAACTCTTTTTGTGCAAAGGTGATTTCGCTTTCCATTAGCGCCAGATCGTTCTCGAGCGTAATGCGACGCTCATACAGTTGGGCCTCGGTGGACTCTAAGTTTGCCTGAGCACGAAGAACCGCCAGTTCAGCCGTATCAAGCTGCCGCATTAACGACGGGTTACGCAGCGTGATAATTAGCTCAGACTGCTCAATATGTTCGCCAGGGTACTGATGAATCGTTTCAATCGTGCCACTCACCTCTGCGATAACCGTACTGCTATTTCTTGGGCGCAACCGACCATATGCCGCAACCGAGCGTTTAACGGCACCCGTATCCACCTCAAGTTGACTTGGATTCAGCACCGTATTTTGACTTAACGACGCAACCGCACTGCTGAGCCCCCAAAATACAAGTGCAAGGGCGGAGCAAGACACGGCGATAATAAGCCACTTTTGCAGTCTCGATTTTCGCGAAGGTATGGTTAGCATAACGTCAGCACTTATTGGTTGTAGCCAGTTAAGGAAGTCACGACTTTATACTTCTCGAACTTATTAATTTTGGATAAACCGGCTAGGCGCGCCTTATAAGCTGCTTTGAGTTCGTCAGACAGTAAATGTAAGACCGAGCTACCATCCTGAGAGACCGGTAAATCAAAAAATAGAATTACTATGGCGTTCTTGGGAATGCTCCTTTCGTAACCCAATACCTGACTCAGCGTCTCGGGGGTGACCTCAATTGAGCAGCCATGCTTCATGAACAGATCAGCATCTGAGGGCAGTAACTCTTCAACCTCAACTTTACTGATAAAGCGTGCGGACCCACTATCGTAGATAAACGCAGCATTTTGATAAAACTCGCAGCTATTTTCTAAAAAGAACGCCTCGACCCTATCAAACCTATCAGCGTGAATCTCGGTCCATCCTTCACGCTCTTGTGCATGTGTAAGTGTAACGAAAAAAGTAGAGACAACCATAAACGTTAAAATAGTAAATGCTTTTATCATATGTAACCTACCAATAAGAGAGATAGGATCGCAACTTCACGAAGTTGCGATCCTAATGTTTTATTTAACAACGGACCGAACATGGTGACTCGGATGTACACATTTTAAGAGTTCTCTCGGCTGTCTCTACGTAACACACGTAGCTATCGCCAACATTTCCACAGACTGAGTCGCCACATGCTGCCCAAACTGACAAAGATGTTGAAGCGACAACCAACGCCGATAGAACACTCAATACTTTTTTCTTGATCATTTTTAATTCCTTGGTTTGTGTAAATTAACAATTGCTGTACATCAAGGACTTCAATCAGCAAATCATTATTAGCAGAGAAAAACATAATGATCAAACTTTATTAATATCTTTATCATATTACATATAGAAATTATAAAATCGACAAATATGTTTTATAATTCCTTGGTTAGAAGTGGTATCTCAATGTAAGTCGAGTGAGCAGCAAGAAGTAATCGCACACAGTCTATTTTTAGGTTGGACACTTCATTTAGCACCAGCGGTATATATTCTTCCGCCTCCAGTTAGAACAAATAATACGTATTTTACTTAGGTATGCTGACGCAATCCCAACTCATGACGATAATGGTGGGATATCGCAAGAAAGCAGTATAGGGAAATTCCTTCAGCCCTCTCGAGGCCTCAAGTTATTGGACAAGGAATTAATCATATAACTAAAGGTTATTTTCAGGGATGCCGCAGGATATTACGTTCACAACGATTCCGTTCGCGGCCTTTTGAAAGATAGAGATCTTCAAGCCGTAATGGGAATTAACGCTTAGTGAATTATTCTGCTAATAATTATTTTCCATTTCCGCTTTGAGCGAACAGCGGACTCAATAGAAATCCGATTTTTCAACTTTTAGTGCGCTTATACGTAAATATGGTTACTCTATAAGTTCGAAATCAACCATTGAAAAGGATTTCAATATGCTTATTCTCAGCCGCCGGGCATCCGAGAAGGTAACAATAGGTAACGACATAACCGTCACTGTTTGTAGGGTCAAACATGACCAGGTAAAGCTTGGTATCGATGCTCCAACAGGCGTTGTGGTTATGCGAGACGATGCGGTCGCACAGGCTCCCAAAACAAAAAATAAGCTCAGGGTGACTTCACCCTGAGCCTATCCCTTACAATCCAAGTTCGGTCATTAGCTGGCGCTTATAGTTGCCGCCCAGCGGAAGTATTGTCTCGTCAGCCAGTTCGACTTCCTGGTATCGACCGAGCTCTGACAGAAGCTTTCTTAGCTGATCACGCTTTACAATATGGCTTCGGTGGATGCGAATGAATCTATCGTCCAGTATGTCTTCCATGTCAGACAATGTTGCCCGATGAAGCACTCGTTCGTTACCGAAGTAAATCTTCACGTAGTTACCAAACGCTTCCACACGCTCGATGGAAGCAACCGCAACAAAACGAACCTCACCAGGACGTGTTTTAACAGCAATAATGTTTCGTCTTATGCTACCCATACCTAGTCCCTTTCCATAACCAGGTCGGCATCGATGCTATTACCACCGGCCAGTCTAATCGACGTTCTCCCTTTTATTGAGTAGTCATTGTAAATAGCAAACAGCAACGTTGTGCTGAGCCCTATCGCCACTATGGCGGTGATCAGTGAGCCGGTAGATAAGGTTCCGATAATGCCAGAGCCCCAGCCCATTGGATTCCAAAAGTTTGTGGCAAAAACGCCTGCAGAGCCAACGGCTAACGCAAAGGCACCGGATGATGCCGATTTTAATGTTTTCACGTCATCTGCCAGTGATGCGCTTTGTACTGCAATAACCTCATCTTTTCTATCTATGGCTCTCTCAAGTTCGCTTTTCGTTTTAACCACGGTTACATTTGACATAAAACCCTCCTAGTTGACAGCTTAAAAGTTGCAGGGTTAACTGCCATAAGGTGATATAGGTTTTAATCATTTTTCATTAGATAATAGAGCGACAATTAAAAAACGTGAGCCGCAACAAAATCTCTAACTCAACGTGGAGGCACGAAAAATGGATGTTTGGCTGGAGCGCCTAAAACGATTTTTAGAAATCATCCGACCGAAAACATATAATGTTATCGCTAGACTCCTCGTATTCACAGGCCTCACAATTGTTGTCGAATCCCAGCTAAACCTTTTTCAAGCTATTCTGATTTATCTATGCGAGCTTTTCTTCGGGAAGGCAGACATCTTAATCGAATTATTTCGAGGTTCTAGTACCCCTTGGTTGGGTTTTAGCCTAATAGTGATAGGTGTCGTCTACCATTCTGCGATTACGATAGGAAAAGACCTAGTTGAGGCCCAGCTGCAAGCCAAAAAGGCGAAGCCTGAGTTGGAAATGAAACTATTAAACGTCGATATGGAGGAGTTTAAAAAGAATGTCATAAGGTTGAGGGGCGTTCTCGCCGAGTTACCCGACGCAAAGGACATTCCAACCCTAGAAGCTCCCGCACACTATGAAACAATGTATCATTTATCGGGGATAGCTGGTCTTAATCACGGTGAACGCTTACACCCAGATTTCTTCCACCACCGTTCCAACTACCTTAAAACTTGGGGAGGCGCTGAACTACTCACCCTCAAGCTAAAGAATAGCTCCTCAACAAAAGCAACAGGCGTCTCTGTGGAAATAAAACTAGAAAAGAAAAAAGGATTAAGCGTGGACAATACACGGGAAAGTGTACCCCACTCACCAAAGAGAAAAAAGCCATCACTACTAGAAGAGACAATGCGGTTTGACTCCCCTCCAACGCAATTCGACATAACACAAGACCATACCTACAACGAGTATACCTTTTTATGGGAGCCTAACGATATCCAGGCTGGCGCTCAGACATCAAGCGATACATTTATATTTTTAAAGTCCAGCATTGTGTCACGTATCGAGTTGACTATATTTTGCGACCAATTCGAAACCCCGAAAAAAATCGTTTACGACATCATTCCGCCTAACGAGATAAGAAACATTACACTTTCAGAGCTACAATATGATGATGAGGAGTTCGATAAGCTTGCCAATGAGCTAATTATGGATGGCTATTTTGACAGAGAGTTTGAACGGATGAGTTTGAGGTTCGAACATCAAGCAGAAGAAACACTTCCTTAAGACAAAAATAGGGGCTAGTTGCCCCTAAAGCTCTAACTCAGCAAAGTCCCTATCAACATCTTCCTGAGTAATGCCGATATAACGCAAGGTCACAGCCTCAGAGCTATGGCGCAGCATCTTCATTACTCTGGCAATGTCATTGGTATTCTTGTAAAGATGATAACCACGGGTCTTTCGCATTGAGTGAGTTCCTAGTTTAATGCCTACCTCCTTTCCTATCTCGGCGAACGCCCGCGAAACATAACGGCGGCTAATCGGTGCCTCGTCCAAACCTTTGGACCATTGGTTCCGGTAGGACTGAAACAAGTAGATATGTTCGGGATGCTCTTCTTGAATACGAGCAATAATCGACCGAGCTTTGTCGTTTAACTTAATGGTTGCCTGTTTCGACGTCTTCCCTTCAATCAGAGTCAGACGCTCATCGTGTATGTTTTCAAACTTGATGGATAGTAGATCTGAGATCCGTAACGCCAGGTTCAAGCCCACATCCCAAACATCAGCAATTTGGTGACCATAAGTTCGTTTGAGAAGGTAGCTAATCAGCTTCACGGTATCCAGATCTTTAACCGCTTGTACTTCGGCCATGATCGAGTTCCTTTTTTGCTGTAAAACGTGATTTTGAGTACTTAAGAGGGTATAAAGGGGGAAATAG
>NZ_LSBQ01000037.1:0-5948 GCF_001577655.1 Idiomarina sp. T82-3
ACCGCTTGTACTTCGGCCATGATCGAGTTCCTTTTTTGCTGTAAAACGTGATTTTGAGTACTTAAGAGGGTATAAAGGGGGAAATAGCCCGTTTTTAGTGGGTTTGCTTGTTCCCGTTATTGTATTTTGGGAACCTTCGGTATTTATCTTCCCTCCAACCTTCATCATGTATACTTCAAATACTCAAGGATCGAATAAGCTCAAAGTATGCTCCTTCGTAGCCTGTTCACTAAATCTTTGGTAGTTTATAGGCTTTCCGGAAGTTCAGTGGCTCACTAGCTAAAAAGTGGTTCAGCCTGTACAAATAAAAATGCGTGTATTAACCGCTTCAGCGTAGAACATAACTGGGAGGCCCAAATTGGCCGCTATTCACAATTTAATCGAACAAATTGCCGACGTAAAACTGCGTGAGCGCATCAGGAGCGAGTGGACCGATGCCCTAAAGGAAAAGAAGTTCGGTTTAGTTTTTGAAGAACATAAACCAGAACTCTTACCCATGTATAACTCTACGCCACAAATCGGGGACTTAGTGTGTCGAAGCGGCAGTTATTTAAAAGAGACATTGAGAGTGGTTTCAACCACTGGTAATACAGCGACTTGTCAAAAACGAGAGAGTGATGGTGATCTTGCTAGCCTGCCTGCCCAAGACTCCATTGAAGAAATTCCTATTTCAGAACTGGTTGTCGTAAAGGAGTTTGGCGATCCTATTTTTCCAGCTTTAATAAAGTTGGATGAAGCTCAAAATGCCGAGCTTGGACGAGCTTCTCACTCTCTGATACAGGCTGATAATTACCATGCATTACAACTGTTAAACTACGTCGTCCCAAGAAAGGTTGATTGCATCTATATAGACCCTCCTTATAACACTGGAGCTAAAGACTGGAAATACAATAATGACTATGTTGATGATAACGACTCATGGAGGCACAGTAAGTGGCTTGCCTTTATGGAGCGGAGACTTAAATTAGCTAAATCTTTGCTCAACCCCGATAATGGAGTTCTCATTGTAACTATTGATGAGCACGAAGTTCATCATTTGGGTATGTTAATTAAAGAATTGTACCCAGAAGCTCGGACTCAAATGGTTACAATTGTAAATAATGCTGCAGGAGTTAGCCAAGGAGGTTTTTACAGAGTAGAAGAATATGCTTTTTTCTGCTTTTTAGGCGACGCAAAACCAATTCCTCAAGACGATGATTTTTTATCGGAGGATCTAAGTATCCAAACTCCGCCATATTGGTTTTCACTCATTCGATACGGTGGCATAAATGCTTTACCAGCGAAGCGCCCAAACTTAGTTTATCCAATCTATATTGATAATAGTACCGGTGAAATAAAGCGCTTGGGATCATCATTGAAAGAGTTGATTGACGCCGGGCAGGTTCCTTTTGCTTCAAACGACTGGCTCCCAGAAAAGGAAAGTAGCTCTGAATACTCGGTCATTTGGCCATTCAGAGGTAACGGTAGCATGGCAACTTGGCAGCTCAACCAAGAAACCCTCATGCAGCTTTATGAAGATGGATTTGTAAGAATACGTAGACAAAAAAATGGGCCAGGTGGCAATAAGTTTTCTATCAGCTACGTTAAGAGTGGAAATCGGCAAAAGGTTAAGGATGGTATTATTCCCAAACTAGGGTACGAGGATGACGGTCATGCGTTAAAGCTAGGGCCCATTGATCGGAAAGTAATACCAAAGACGGTTTGGAAAAGAAGCTACCATGATGCTGGTAAATGGGGATCAAGAGTACTTAGAGAAACATTGGGTGATGTGTCATTTGACTACGCAAAGTCCCCTTACAGTGTGAGGGACTGCTTATCAGCAGCCGTAGGTGATAAGAAAGACGCACTAATTCTTGACTTCTTCTCGGGCTCGGGAACAACGTTGCTGGCGACTGAGTTGCTTAACTTGAGCGATAACGGTCGCCGTCACTGCATTTTAGTGACAAATAATGAACTCCAATCAGAAGTAGCGAAACGCCTTAAAAATAATGGAGTAACCCAAAACTCAGAAGAATGGGAGCAGCATGGTATTTGCCAATCAGTTACATGGCCCAGAATCAAGTACTCAGTATTAGGAAAGCGAGATGATGGCAAACTTTTAGAGGGAAGCTACCTTACAGGGAAAAAAGAGTATGTAGAGCAAAAACCAAAGTGTACACATATTGGTTTTGTCCCGAGCGACTCTCTAAAATCCGTTCAGGCCAAAAAGCAGCTAGTTAGCCTCATCGACGGGATTTCTCAAAGTAATGTCTCTAGTGAGTCTGACTTTTTAATCTCTGATTCCAAAGGGACAAGTATACTTTTCGACTTCGCTGCCAAAGATGAATTTATTGAAAAACTTAAAGAGACTGCAGTGGTTCGAGAGATATTTCTAGTAACAGAAGATACTCGAGAGTTTAAAGCGGTTAAGCAGGAGCTTAATGACGCTTTAGGTGGGGTAAAAATACCTAAACAGCTCAAACGGAATATGAGCGAAGGGCTCAACGCAAACGTATCGTATTTTAAACTAGACTTCCTTGATAAGGACAGAGTGGCATTGGGGTTATCGTTGAAAGAAATCCTGCCGTTGCTATGGATGATAGCTGGTTCAGTAGGTCCATGTCATACAGATGAAGAGCTTTTAAATAGCCCTATAATTCACCCTGAAGGATCTAATTTCGTCGTGCTAACTGATGAAGTTTTCATTCAGAAGCTTCACAGTAAGCTTTCGAAGGAAAAACAGGAAATATCTTACATTTTTATCGTTACTGATTCCGACGAGTCTTTTAAGTCAATATCGCTTGATATTCAAAGCAATTATAAGCAAAACCAACCCAATATTAAGACCGTACAGTTATATAGAGACTACCTTCAAAATTTCATGATCAATAAACACCAGAATTATGCTTCTGGTCGTTTCGTAGTAGGGATAGAAAATTCATGAAAATCAATCTATTTAAGTTTCAAAAAGAAGCCCTTGACAACTTGCGCGAAAAACTCGTTTCAGCAAGATCCTTTGCATCAGATAAAAGCCCACAAGCATTGTCGTTTTCATCGCCCACAGGGAGTGGTAAAACCGTCATGATGACGGCCCTCTTTGAGGCCATTTTAGACGAGCCAGACGAGCAACTAGAATGGCCTTTAGATTGGCATCCACAGCCAGATGCAGTAATTCTTTGGGTTTCTGATATGCCAGAGCTGAATGAACAAACACGGAAAAAAATTGAATCCCAATCGGACAAAGTCCACCGAGTTAATCAGCTTGAAACTATTGATGCCAATTTTGACGCTGAACAGCTATCTGGAGGGAAAATATATTTTATAAATACTCAGAAGTTAGCTAAAAATCAGCCTCTAACCAACTATAGCGATGACAGAAAATATCTAATTTGGCAAACGTTAAACAATACTGCTCAGGCTTTCCGCGAAAAGTTTTACGTCGTTATCGATGAAGCTCATCGAGGAATGAATACACCAAGAGCAGTCAGGACCGCTCAGACCATAATGCAGCGATTTTTGCTAGGTTATAAAGAGGTTGGTTTGGACCCGGTGCCGTTTGTAATCGGTATCTCAGCAACTCCTAAAAGGTTCACCAACCTTTTAGAAAATGCCGAGCACACACTACATAAAGTTATTGTCCCAACAGAGTCCGTACGAGAATCTGGTTTGCTTAAAGATAGGGTTGTAATACACCACCCTGATGAAGTCACAAAGGCGGAAATGGCTCTATTGGCAGAAGCTGCGAGAAAATGGGAATCCTTGCGACTTGATTGGGAGAAATATTGCGAAAGTGAACAAGAGAAAATCGTAAAACCTATTTTGGTCGTGCAGATAGAAAATGGTACGAAAACGCGGTTAAGTAAAACTGACCTATCTGACGCAATTACAGCTATAGAGAACTCAACGGGTCGACGCTTAACTTCAAAGGAAATGGCTCACGCAATGCACGACACTGGTGACTTAGTAATCAGTGAACGAGTGGTGCGCCGTGTCGACGCTTCTAAAATTGAGCACGATAAGAATATTGGTGTAGTCTTCTTCAAAACAAGCCTTTCGACTGGTTGGGACTGCCCAAGAGCAGAAGTTATGATGTCATTCAGAAAAGCTGAAGATCATACCTATATAGCTCAACTACTTGGACGAATGGTAAGAACCCCTCTAGCCCGTCGAGTAGAAAAAAATGCCAGTTTAAACGACGTTCACCTTTATTTGCCATATTTTGATGAAGATGCAGTACAGTCAGTAATCGATTCGTTGAGAAATACCGAAGAGGTCCCACCTTCTGAGACTGGTAGTAGCAAGAATCTGGTGATTTTAGAAAAATCGGAAGCTATGGAGCAAGTATTTAAATTTCTCTCGGATTTACCTACTTACAGAGTCAATGCCTCAAGAGCTCAGAGCCCACTGAGAAGATATTTTTCTCTTGCTAGACAGCTCACACTAGACGATATAAATACTGCGTCGTGGGGCGAAGCTAAGAGTAAAATAACGTCTTGGATGGCAAATGAGGTTAATAGACTTAAAGAAGCGGGGGAGTTTGAAAAAATAGCTCGCACCGTCAGTTATGTAGACTTATCCACAATATCAATAACGAATAACGGCGAAAATGTTGTTGAAGGTAGTGGATATCAAGTTAGCTCGTCAAATATAGATATTGATCGTTTATTTGAGGAATCAGGCAGAGCACTTGGAAATGGTCTGCATATGGATTTCTGGCGCTCTACTGTCAATCGTTCACGTCCGGCGTTTGATGTAAAAGTAGAGGCGATTACGGTGTCAAGAAGCAAGAACTCGCTAAAAAATTTAGAGCTTCTGGCCGAAGCTCAATTCAACGAGCTTTACGACGCCCACAAGCGCGAAATCAATTCTTTGAAAGAGAGTCGCAAAGTAAACTATGAAACATTAAGATTAGCTACAGCAGAACCGGTTGAAGTTAGTTGGACACTTCCAGAGAATATTGCATTTTCAATTAGCGATGATAGCTTGTCTTTCGATAAACACCTCTACGTAGATAAAGAAGGCCAGTTTTTTACTGAGCTTGGTCCCTGGGAGATAGAGGTTATAAAAGAAGAACTCGCTGACAATTCAGTTATTGGATGGCTTCGCAATCTACCAAGAAAACCTTGGTCGTTTGAGATCCCTTATGAGAGTGGTGGAGCAATTCGACCAATGTTCCCAGACATAATTACTGTGCGTCAAGAGGCGGACAACTTGGTGGTAGATATTATTGAACCTCATGACCCGAGCTTATCCGATAATTTTGAAAAGGCAAAAGGGTTGGCGCAGTTCGCGGAAAAGCATGGACACCGATTTGGCAGAATCGAATTAGTTCGAAAAAAAGGCAACCATTTTTACCGACTGGACTTAAATAAGACTTCTAACATAAAGGATGTGCTTTTGGTTACCAGTAATCCTCAGCTTGATAAAATATTCGAATATTCAGCCACGTAATTTAATCAGGTTTGCCCTTAACACGGGCAAACTTTACAATTCAGAGTGCAGTATCGAAGCGAGTTTTTGCATTGCCTTTTTTCGCTCTTCAAAATAATCATACTGGTCGTAAATACCCTCGACTCCTTTAAGCTTATGGTTTAAACACCGCTCAGCAACATGGCCTGGGACCCCTATACTAGCTAGAAGAGTGCGGCACGTTCGGCGTAAATCATGCACTCTGAAGTACTCCATATCGCCCATCAGATTAGGAGGATTGGTATTTTTGCCTGGCTCATAACCAAACATCTTTCCAATCGCACGGTTAAGAGTGTCGGGCCCCATATGTGGCCGTTTAGCCTGCCTTCTGCTTGGCAAAACGTATTCAGAGCCTGCCGATCGTGTCTTAAGCTCTGTAAACATTTCTAAGGCCAGATCTGGTGTTACCAACGGAGTAAAATTGATCCACTGACAACGGTTTAAAAGTGATCCACCTGAGGCATCATAGCCGCACTTTTCAATAAGACAAGGCGGCCTAA
>NZ_LSBQ01000038.1:0-5672 GCF_001577655.1 Idiomarina sp. T82-3
TTACTTTTGCAAGTGCCCACACAGTTTGCTTGGCTTGATATATTGTTAAAGAGCGTTTCTCAGCAGCCTTGCTGCGAGAGGTGCGTATTCTACACACCGCCAGTTTTCTGTCAACACTTTTTTGAAAAAAGATTTTTTAGAAAACTTATGTTTTCGGCGACTTCGTTGTCTGCCTCAAACGTGGGGCGTATTTTAGACATTTATCTCCATGGGTCAAGGGCTATTTTCAATGTTTTTATTCGTTTGTACAGATTCCCGTCAAATGTAAATAAACACAACACAATTAAGCCCAAATTCGTTTAATAAGTCACCAAATCGGCACTAAGCCGACAAAAATGATAAACTAAAAGCTACTAACTTAAAGCAACGCCTATTAATCATGACCTACAAAACAATCGATCCGTCCGAATACCCGCTGCAATTTGCCGAGAAGGCAAAACACTTACAGCAATTGTTGTCTCCTTACTATAGAGGAGAACTTGAACTACACGAGTCGCCACGCACTCACTACCGTATGCGTGCTGAGTTTCGAGTTTGGCATGAGCAAAACGACTTATACTACATAATGTTTAATCCCGAAACGCGGGAGAAAATCAGAATGGATGAGTTTGTTCCTGGCTCTGGGCTTATTAATACCCTGATGAAAGCGGTCAGAGACTATGTCATTGATAAGCCAATCTTGAGAAATAAGCTGTTTCAGGTAGATTTTCTTACGACTACAACCAATGAAGCAGTTATCTCCTGCTTATACCACAAACAATTAGATGCGGAATGGGAAGAGTCCGCAAAGCAAATGCATGAAGCACTATCTCCAATAACTGACAAGCTTGGACTCATCGGTCGTGCAAGAAAGCAAAAGCATGTCATCGGAACCGATGAAGTAGTCGAGTGCTTGAATATTGGTAACCGTCATTGGAAAACCGTACAAACTGAAAATGCATTCACCCAACCGAATGCCGAGATCAACAAGCAAATGATAACTTGGGCAATAAATAGTGTGGGAACACCGAAACACGACTTGCTCGAGCTATATTGCGGTAACGGTAACTTCACTCTGCCACTCTCAACACAATTCGAACACGTGCTGGCTACGGAGATCAGTAAACGGTCGGTGGCTTCTGCTCAAATGGCGACAGAAATGAACGGAATCAATAATGTTGAGTTCGTGCGCATGTCGTCAGAAGAGTTCAGTGAAGCACTCAAAGGTGACGTAGAAAAGCGAAGATTACAGAATATCGACCTGACGAGCTATGATTTTGGAACCGTACTTGTCGATCCGCCTCGCGCAGGCCTTGATGCTCTTACACTTAATGTAGTCAGTCAGTATCAAAGGATACTCTACATATCCTGTAACCCAGACACACTCATACAGAATATAAACGACCTGAGTGATAAGTTTACCGTTACAAAAGCGGCTTTATTCGACCAGTTTCCTTATACACACCATATCGAAGCCGGTGTCTTGTTAGAACGAAAAACTGGCTAAACATTTTTGGCTTCAGCGAGTGGGGCATTTGCTGAAGCCATTATTTTACGTGATCGACGTAAGTTACTGATGTGCGCGTAAATGATCAGTCCAGCGCCAACGGCAATAATAACCGGTTCTCCCCACGGACCAAGAATGTCTCGTTGCGAATATATTAATGCACCTGCGAGCAGCGGGATTAATAGAGACCACTTCCCATGCTGTTTAGCGCCGCCAATGAGCGCAGTTAGACCCACAATAACGCTGATACCTAAAATTGTGTTTTCGAGTAAATCCTCGCCTAAAAACGAGAAACCTACCAATGCAAGTAATGGGAGAATTAGAGGTAACAGCAAACAATGGATAGCACAGACCGTGGTGATCCATATACCCGCTCGATCCAGCTTTTGTTGTTTTGAATGAGTCATTTGCCCCCCTTACCTCAATGAGTCTGTTATATTATAACATACGTACATTGGTCGCAAGAGCGATCACAATTTAATCGTTAAGCTGAGGTGTATGAAAACGGAATCACGCGCTCAATTGAAGTTTCCTTTGTCTTAATCATCAGCAAACGATCAAATCCCATTGCGACACCTGCGCATGGAGGTAGCCCGTGTTCTAGCGCCGCTATTAAAAAACAATCCGCCGCGCGGTAGGGCAATTGAGCACGCTCACGTGCTGCAATATCTTTGTTGAAACGCAATGACTGCTCTACTGAATCGCTCAGTTCGTAATAACCATTGGCAAGTTCAATCCCCTCCCAATAAATTTCGAAACGTCGCGCTACGCTAGGATTTTTACTATCAATTTGGGCTAAGGCTGCCTGACTTGCAGGAAAGTGAGTAATAGCCGTTGGTTGCGATAACGATAATTGTGGCTCTACGTAAAGATTGAAAGCGACCTGCAAAATTGTATCCACATCCGACTCACTTGCCATCCAATCTTTCGTTCGCTCATCATCTTTCAAACGCTGATGAATTGCCTTTATTCCAGCCGGTGTTAGAGGGTCACACTGCATGTGTTGCAGAAAAGCATCTTGATACGTCAATTTTACTAAGGGCGGAGCGTCAGCAACTGTCATTAACAACTCATCAATCTCAGCTATCAGTTGGTCATCGTCAAAACCCACTCGATACCACTCCAGCATCATAAACTCAGGGTTATGGTGACGGCCAACCGGATCATCGCGTACCACATGGCTTAACTGATAGAGACTATGCCCATATTGCGCTAGCAAACGCTTCATCGCATATTCCGGGGAGGTTTGAAGATAACGTAAGTTGTGCTGACTATCGCGCGTACTGAGGTTTTCAATATGCCGATCGGTGACACCGTGTTGGCACAATAGTGGGGTATCGACTTCTAACACATCGCGCTCGAAAAAAAACGAACGAAGTTGCCGCAACAACTCCGCTCGTTTCTTTAATACGTTTAACGTGGCTTTTGAGCGCCAGTCAGACATAGTATTTACTTCTGCACGCGCGAAACATATTCGCCTGAGCGAGTATCCACTTTAATAACTTCACCAATTTGCACGAACAACGGGACACGCACTACTGCGCCGGTGCTTAGTGTTGCAGGTTTACCACCTGTACCGGCAGTATCACCTTTTAGCCCTGGATCGGTTTCAGTAATCTCAAGCTCAACGAAATTAGGTGGTTGTACGTTAATCGGGTTACCTTCCCACAGAGTAAGCGTACATACGTCTTGCTCAACTAACCACTTTTCAGCTTCACCGACGGCTTTTGCATCCGCGGCAACTTGCTCAAAGGTTTCATTGTTCATGAAGTGCCAGAACTCACCGTCGTTATAAAGGTATGCCAACTCCAGTTCAATTACATCGGCGCCTTCCACAGACTCGCATGATTTAAACGTTTTCTCAACGACTTTGCCACTGATGAGTTTACGGATTTTAACACGGTTAAATGCCTGACCTTTACCCGGCTTAACCATCTCGTTTTCAACGATAGAGCATGGCTCACCGTCTTGCATGATCTTTAAGCCACCTTTGAATTCATTGGTGCTGTAATTCGCCATAAATTTTGTATCCTTGTTTCTCAATACAACTCGATTGCCGCAATAATAAACCAATCCAAGCGGATTTTCAGGTAAAATAATGACATTAATTGTTAAATAGGGAGTCGTGCAGTGCAAACCCTTGAAGTATCAACGCGCGATGAATGGCAGCTCGAGTTGGCTAAAAGCTATAAAGATCCGCGCCAGCTGCTTACAACATTAGGGCTCGATCCCAATGCATTCAACGAGCACCTCGAAGCAAAAAAGTTGTTTTCGTTTCGTGTGCCGCGGCCCTTTGTCGAGTTGATGGAAGCTGGAAACCCACAGGACCCTCTCCTGAGACAAGTGCTACCCCTCGCTGATGAATTCACAGTAACCCCTGGGTACAGCGTCGACCCACTTAATGAAGTGACCGACAAACGTGAGCATGCAGTTCCCCAAGGTCTACTTCATAAGTATGCATCGCGTGTACTACTTCTGGTTCAGGGGGCGTGCGCTATAAACTGTCGCTATTGCTTTCGTCGCCATTATCCCTATGCGGATGATGTATTACCGCGTAAACAGTTTGACGAGTGTGTCGAGTACGTTCGTCAGAATCAAGAAGTGAACGAAGTCATTTTAAGTGGCGGCGACCCGCTGTTTGCCAATGATGGATACCTCATCGAACTCGCCGATAAATTGGCCGAACTAAAACAAATAAAACGGTTGCGCATTCACTCTCGCCTGCCGGTGGTATTGCCACAACGTTTAACCGAACGTCTTGCGACGCATTTAACCCAGCGCTTCGAGCAAGTGATATTGGTGATACACGCCAACCACGCTAATGAGATCGGAAGTTCGCTTAAACAGCACCTAGCAACATGGCGACAACGTGGTGTCACATTACTGAATCAAAGCGTCTTATTAAAAGCAATCAATGACGACGCAGACTCACTCTCACAACTCAGCGAAAGGCTTTTCGATGCGTCTGTGTTACCCTATTACCTACACCAACTCGACCCGGTTCAAGGAGCTGCGCATTTTGCAATTAGCGACGCGCGCGCACGTGAACTTTGGCAACAAATTAACGCCAGACTGCCTGGGTTTTTAGTCCCCAAGCTCGTTCGCGAAATTCCTAACCGAGACAGTAAAACACCCATCATGCCAAGCGAATGAGGAAAACCAAAGATGAGTGAAGCAATTGATCGCGTTGACAAACAGTTACAAGAACACCTGCGCGTACTCTATCGACAAGTTGTCGACGCGGACCAGTATTTAGATGATTTAAGAGAACAGGGCAAAGCTAAATTTGACAGTATCTTTGTTGAACAAACAGCTTTCGAAACCAAAGGCAATCGCTTTCAGCCTTATCTCCAAGAAGTGACAAAAAATGTAGAAGCCTGGCAACTGGAGCGTGACAATGAAGCGTTGTTGAAAACCATTGTCGAACAACTCCAGCTACTAACAGAGACGTTGGCGCGCCTTAAGCAGATCCGCCAGGCTGGTTAGCCTTAATTTGCTCGGAGAAGGTTTCTCTGAACCACTCTTCGAGCATCTTATGTTCATAGTAGTTAATATCTCGATTACGTTTAATCGAGGCCATACTATCCATATCAAAACCCATATCTTTTACAACAACAGAGTTCTCTTTAATAACCTGCCCTTGCGCGTCAGTTAGCTTGTAAGTCAAGTTAATACGCGGAAAATCAATAGGCCGTACAACACGAATATAAGATGTTGCGCTTTGACCAAAGGTCGGCTCGATCCGACCGGTTAAATCCACATCCGTAACCGTTACCTCAAGCGTTTGCTTTTCTGGCAATAAACTCGCTAATTCATTAAACTTCTCAGTGAAATCTTCTTTTGTCTTCTCTTGGAAACGCGACTCAATGCCCGTAGCCGGCGAAAAGTCGGTGTACTTCTCAACATCCTTGAACGTTACTTTAGCCTCGCCCGCAAACACAGACGTTGCAATAAGTGATAACGGAATCAACGATGTAACCCATATCCTTTTCATAATCACCTCCATAGGTAATTGACTCACAAGATTTGACTACAATATAACCAAAAGATTCCCTGATTACATAAACAAACAAAAAAAGAGCCCCGCAGGGCTAATGCTTGTCAGTTAAGCTAACGACTAGCATTTTTTCTAGGCGACCGCATCGGATAACGTTGCGGTCGCCTTTTTATTGCTCGTGGATAGTGC